>JAIPIG010000006.1 GCA_021734805.1 Simkaniaceae bacterium | reverse complement strand
CGACAAAGCTAATAAGCGAAAACCAAGCAATAGCAGTTGAAAGTCTTAATGTTAAAGGCATGCAGAAGAACCACAAATTAGCTAAATCAATAGCTGATTCAAGTTGGGGAGATTTCTTTAGAAAGCTTAAGTACAAAGCAGAATGGTACGAACGAGAGCTTTTAGAAATTGACCGTTGGTTTCCGTCTTCTAAAAGATGCAGTTGCTGTGGACATATCTATAATGGATTAAGCTTAAGTGATAGAATCTGGGAGTGTCCTTCTTGTAAGAAAACGCTCGATAGGGATATCAATGCAGCTAAGAATATTTTAACCGTCGGGCTGGCGGGGTTAGCCTTTGGAGAGAGCGGAAGACTCGGCAACAATAATTTGTTGCAAAGCTGTTCTCTGTGAATTAGGAATCCCCTGGCTTTAGCCATGGGGAGCTGTCAAGAGGATCATTTAGAGATCTTCAGCCCCGGTAATTTTCCGGGGCATATCAATATCAATAATTTAGGAGAAGGGATAACGCATTTACGAAATCCGGTCATCGGTAGAATGGCCCACAAGATGGGAATTATTGAAAAATTGGGTTCAGGCATTAAGTTGATTTTTGATAGCTGTCGGGCCTTAAAAATTATCCCACCCACTTTTTCTGAAGACGGTGATTATGTAAAAGTAATATTTGAATTTAAGACCATAAAAAATGAGAGGAAATCTGACGCAGAAATATTGATCGATTTGTTCAAAGTAAAATCAGTCATTAACATTCATGAGATGATTAATCACTTAGGCCTCTCTAAAAATACAACTTTTAAAGTTTTACGCTCCCTAATTGATCAAGGATTAGTTAAACGTATCGGAAAAGGAAAAAACACACGCTATGTTTTAAAATAATTCTTTCCGATTAAAAAATCCCCTCAATGAACGAGACGAGATTGGCGCCCGCTGTTCAACTCATTTCGGCAGCATCAACCTTTGCATTGGTAAGCATTAACTGAGTCACCAACACCAAAGACTGTCTTTCTTGTTCTTCAGGAGAATTCTCTGCTATGATCCGCATCACGTCATCTAAATTGGGCTTTTTTAAGCCATTTCGAATGCCAATGTCATTTAACTTCTCTTTCACAAAAGAAGAAACGGCATGATGGAGGGCATCCCATGTCTTTTGAGGAATCTGAAGCACTCGAGCTATCTCGCGCACATCGTCAATCGACGTCATCGGCTCGGTCATACCCAACGTATTGAAAGCAACTCTTCCGGTGGGAGCTCTCTTGAGCCCGCTCTCCATTGCTCTACCTAGGCAATCCGAACTACTCATAGCGAAAAGGGCCTGAGCTGTTGTCCACATAGTCCCCTTTGCCAACAAACAAAGAGCTCGATCCATAGCAATGACTTGTCCCACATGAACTCCCGCATCGACTAAACTATCCCTCACATCTTCTCCCTCTGATGAGAAAAATCCTGTTGCTACATGGAGCGTATTCCGAGTAACCGGATGGTGATGTAGAGCGGCATGGGTTACCTCCTCATAAAGATAATGCGCTGCCACTTCGGTTATAGAATGCTCATGCTTTTCAGAATGATGCGCTTCAGCATCTTCATGGGGTTTTGCACTACACGTTTTGGGTGCGTCATCTCTTAATTCATTTGTCATAAAAGGAGGTAGAGAAGATAAGCTTGCGCTTTTTAAGCTAGCTAACAGACTAGATTCAGGCCTTTGATAAGCAGCGATTGGCCCGCCCCTCAACTCAAAAGCCATCTCAGGGACCTCTCCACTCATGATTCTTGCAAAAAGAGAGCCTACTCTATCTTTATCCTTTGGGCTAATTGAAGAGCTCTCGTCTTCCGGAGTATCATATTCTAATTTTCGTGTGGGGGAAATAGCTTCAGACATGTGTTAATCCTAATGTAAAGACTAAAAATCATAGCGCATCTTATCATTATACTGAATAAAGATTAGCACCACATTAACCATTCCTTTAAAATTCAGCCATCTGCTAAATTTAAAACGTGTTTGAAACCGCGAGAGGCACATGATGGAAATATCAATGACACCGTATACAAAAGAAAATTTGGTCGATTTTTTTGGTGAACATACCTACTCCAAGGGAGCTCAATATCTTTTTAAAAAATGTGTTTTGAATGTTCGCATAGAACATTATAAAAACATCCTATTAATCGAGGGGACTGTCCGCGGCAGTCAAAAAAAGCCTTATATAAGCACCATTGAATTCGATCTCGACCATTCGGATCCGCTTACATTCTTTAATAATCAGTGTAGTTGCCCCTTAGGTGGAGAATGTAAACATGTCGTTGCAACGCTTCTAGAAGCAATGACACTTTTTCAAGATAAATCTACACCTCATCCTATGAGTAGAGCTCACCATGAATCGCATTCCGACCCATGGTCTTCCTTCTTTGAAAGCATAAAAAATAAAGAAAAAGAAACACAAACCCCTCAACCCGTTGTTTTTCTTTTTCAAAACCCCTCTAATTCCCCTATCATTACCTATCTAAATTGTGGATTTTCGCGCATTCTAAAGAGTGGCAGGTATGCCAAACCGACTTCTTTGCCCTATTATCTAAATACACAACAATTACATCAAAACGATCTCCACATCCTATCGACCTTAATCGCATCAAAAGTATTCCAATCGCGCTCAACATATGATCTCCTTAATAGAGGGGCGATCGAAATCGCCTCAATTAAAACGTTTTCCCAAATAGATCTCCTATTGGATACCGGACGTTGTTTCTTTGATAGCATGACGACTCCTCTTCAAAAGGGAGAGAAAAAAAAGCTCTCTCTGTCTTGGCAACCGGATCAAAACAGTACCTATTATCTTGTTCCTCTCATAGATCAAGAGCGACCCTGTTTTATCCTCTTATTTGATGAATGCCACTATATCGACCCCGAAACAATGACCTGTGGACCTCTAGAGTTGGATATGTCACCTGAACATCTGGCTCGTTTCTTAAATGATAACTTGAACGTTCCCGTTGCGCAAATCCCTCAATTTATCCGTCATTTGGAAACATCGGATCTACAAAAAATGCTTCCCCATCCCCCGCAACTCCCCGTGAGCTCTATAGAACCAAAACCCATCCCTAAGCTCAAGCTATCGGGGAAATTTGGCACTCCTATTATTTCTCTTTCCTTTCTCTATGATAAATATGAAATCCCCATTGAACATCCCGAAAAAGTCATAAAGCGCATCGACGGGGGCCATTGTTTAGAAATCACGCGTGATATCGAAGAGGAAACGATCGCTCTTAACGAAATCACCCAACCTCCCTTTAAAAGTATCTCTTTAATTCATTTTCGAAGCGATACAATTGCTTTTACTTTTGAGAGATCTCATCAAACACGCGCCCTTCAACAACTCCGCACCCTAGAAAAAAAGAAATGGCGCTTTGAAGTAACTCATGATTTCCCCTATGAATGGTTGAATGAAATCGATTCATTCTTCATCGATATCGAAGAAAAAGCCTCTAAAAATAATTGGTTCGATCTTGAATTGGGCGTACTTGTCAATGGAGAAAAAAAGCGCTTAGATTTTATCCTAAAAGAACTTTTAGAAACCCGGTTTTCAACACATAGCGCTATCGCAGCAATTGATCCCAAAACCAAATTTCCTATTCAATTTCCCGATGGAACCAATAATATCATCGATGGAGAACGGCTCAAAAAGATGCTCTCTTTTCTACTCGAATTATATGATAAAAAATCCAACTCAATGAAACTACCCAAATCCAATACCCACGACATTGAAGGATGGAAAAAGACATTAGACGGCATCGTTAAATGGAAAACAAACGCCCAATTTGAAAAAATTCTAAAGCAATTGTCTGAAGCAATGAATCCTCCCCATCTACCTCTTCCGGAAACGCTCCAAGCCACTTTAAGGAATTATCAACACACCGGTTTCAATTGGCTGCAACATTTGCAAAAATGTTCATTTGGAGGCATTTTAGCTGACGATATGGGCCTCGGGAAAACGATTCAAATCCTCACTCACCTCCTCGCTGAAAAAGAAGCGGGTAGGATGAAAAAACCCTCTTTAATTATCGCACCAACGAGTTTAGTTCCCAATTGGGTTCATGAAACCACTCGCTTTGCCCCCTCTTTAAAAGTATTAGTCCTTCATGGGCAAGAGAGAAAAGAACAATTTTCCGAAATACCGGATCACGACATTGTTTTGACGACATATCCCCTCATCGTTAGGGATCAGAAAATCTTCTTCAAGCACTCCTTTTACACCATCGTTCTCGATGAGGCCCAATACATCAAAAACTCACTCACAAAATCATTTCAAGTGTTGTGTGAATTAGATGCAATGCACCGTTTTTGTCTTTCGGGAACGCCTATGGAAAATCATTTAGGTGAACTTTGGTCTATTTTCCACTTTTTAAATCCCGGCCTCTTAGGGAATAAACAACAATTCTCCCGCCACTTTAGAAACCCCATTGAAAAAATGGAAAACAAAGAAATACAAGAGCGGTTATCCAAAAAAATCGCCCCCTTCCTCTTGCGTAGGACGAAGGATAAAGTTGCCATTGAGCTTCCCCCCAAAACAGAGCTGATTAAGTATATCGCCGTTAAAGACGATCAACGCGATCTCTATGAAACCATACGCATATCGATGCTTGAAAAAGTCAAGCAGGTGATCCAAGAAAAAGGGCTTGCAAAAAGTCAGATTATTATCCTCGATGCCCTTCTCAAAATGCGTCAAGCGTGCTGCGATCCAAGACTCGTTAAAATGAAAACCAATGCTTCCGTCATCGCTTCCGCTAAGCTCGAATACCTTGTAGAACTTTTAACGACATTATTAGATGAAAACAGAAAAATCCTCCTCTTCTCCAGCTTTACTTCTATGCTGGCATTGATTGAAGAACAATTGCAAACGCTCCATGTCAACTACGTTAAGTTAACGGGACAAACAAAAAATAGAAAAGAAGTGATCGATCAATTTCAAAACGGCAATGTCCCCCTCTTTCTCATCAGCCTCAAAGCAGGGGGAGTTGGACTCAATCTCACCCAAGCCGATACCGTTATCCATTATGATCCGTGGTGGAATCCTGCAGCTGAAAGACAGGCAACGGATCGCGCGCACCGCATCGGACAAGATAAGCCCGTATTCGTTTATAAATTGATCACTGAAAAAACGATTGAAGAAAAAATCATCGCCCTGCAGCAAAAAAAACAAGACATGATCGATCATTTATTTGATTCTAAAGGAGCAGATCAACTCCGCCTTTCTATGGAAGAACTAGAAGAGCTCTTTAAACCGATCTCCTGAAACTAAGTTACTTATCGATCTTTCAAAATACATTTTTCGTCCAATCCGGATTTTGATTCCATATCAGACGAACTCCTAATTTAAGGACTCACCTTACGGTCTCCGTGCACCAAGCAAATAATTTACTGAGTTTTGATGACTGAGCTGACAGATTGGCTGCAAGGTGAACGCACAATCCCTCCGGTTCTTGCCGCGGGAATAGCGCAGTTCCAGCTGGTCCATATCCACCCGTTTGTAGACGGAAACGGCAGGACGTCCCGGCTTCTTTCCACCTTGTGCCTTTACCGCTCGGGAATAAACAGGCGTTCTTTACAAAGAGATCTTGCCGATCTCATAGAGAAAGGGATCATTGCACAAGAAGGAATTAAAAAAGCCACCCGTTACAGGCTGAACCGTCTTAGTTGATTTTTGCGACATTTTACGACATGTTTTTATGACAAAAAAGAACAACTATCGTCGTAAAAACAGAAAAAAGCCTCTTTGACATCAATTTATCCTGCTCAAAACAAAGAAAACGGAGTTTTGAGCAGGATACACGCCTTAAAAATTAGCTTTTTTTCATTTCAACAAGTGTTGCAGCTACCCAGCTCGGAGAAGGCGAGCCCTCAAATAAGCTTGCTACATTCACTAATTTAATATCTCGAATCTGAGCTTCTAAGGGCCCAAGCAGGTACCTGAGTATGGAGCAGGAATTTGTGCTGTCACTAAGACTAGCTTTACAATACTCATAATATTCACGGTAATTGCCGGCTTTTAGAACTTTAAACCCCTGTTGGATTGTCTCACGAGCAAAAGTAAGTGAGTTTTCATTGATCGGTTTTTCTTTTTGACAATCGTAGGCTTTCCCATAGTGGCAAAGATCTGCAGTAGCAACAACTACAGCATTTTTAGCAATTTCTCGAAGTTGATCTATTCCGGGCAATAACTCAGGTGCACGATTGACAAGAAAAGGATATTTAATGACCAGCTTAGGAATAGCAGAGTCGCGTCTCGAGCTTTCAAGCTCCCAAAGGAGCTTGAAAAAATATAGGGAAAACTCTGCTTTCAAAATGGCATTGTTCTCATCAGGGGAAAAAATACCCCTATAAGGATTAAGTGCAATATCCTCTTCCCTTTCTTCCTTTTTCTTAGCTACCAATAGTTCGTCTGTAAGGGCATGAAGGACTCCAAGCACGACTACAGTTTTTGCACCGCTATTCAAACAGCCATGAACGACGCTTGCAATTTGATGCCCACATTCATTTATGAACGTATGAGGGAAAATAGCACTTCCTCCCCGTTGCAAAGTCCGGGATAAATCCCATTGCTTACCTGCATCAAGGATTTTTAATAAACATTCTTCTCCTAGAGAATCAGCCTCGCTGTAGTATTCTTGAATTGCATTTGCCTTTAAAGGGATCATTTAACCTCTGTTACATCCCATAAGTTGAGTTGATCGCGCACCTTACTTGTTTTTTAAAAGTGTAGAAGTTGCAGATGACAAAGTTTGAGTAGAAACAACCCATCTTGGATCAAAATCAGCAAAATCATATCGCATTCCCCCTCCGGAATATCTTTCAGTTTTGAGGGCTCTATCCTTAATATATTGAATATATTCTCCGGCAGGAATTCTCGCAAAGGTAACCTGATCTACTTTTTGGTTCCCAATAAATTTATCTCTAACTTGCTTTAAAGAGCTTAGCTTTTTAAGATTAGACGCTCTTATAAAACCGGCATACCCTTCATCTCCCCTTTTATGAAGTCGAACTAGAGTCAGATCTTTATGAAGAATCTCCGTCTTGACATCAAAGCCTATCAGATTATTTGCCCTAATCCGATGTCCATGTCTAGTTACATCAAAGCAGCCGATGAATTTATCTCCAAAGGATTTATCATATTGACGTTGCCAAAAACGAATTTGACTCCCTTTAACTACAATATCTTGTCTGCCAATATCTTCCGTTGCAGAAATAACCGTTATATTTTTTCTTACATTTTCTTTAACTAACGGAGGAATCCCATAATCAAAGATGTTTTGAAGTTTCTGAGCAAAACTCAACCTGCCATTACCCATTTCAGCCCCTGTTGAACAGCTAACAAGAATGACTTGAGCTTTGTCATTAAAATTTTTAAGCGCCCAATCACGCACGAGTCGCTCCGGAGACACCCCTCTTAAATTATATCCCAGAGTTGAGGGCTCCCCGTGTACGGCAAGAATGACATGCGAGATGTTTTTATTTGTTTCAGTTAATCGCGCAATTTGATTTGCAGCCCCAATTCGATGAATTTTTTCAAAAACAAGTTTTCTTTCCCTTAAAAAGGGATACACCCAATCGTGAGATCTAGATAAAGCTCTAAATAAATCCCTATTAGCAGAAGCATAAATAACAGTTTCAGGACCATGACTAGCAAGTGCGATCCTATGAAGATTTAAATCTGCTTTCGAAGCAAGCCCAAAATGGCGCATGACCATCCGATCATGAAAATTTTGAGCAAATGTGTTCAGAGTAGGTCTTATTTTCAAAGCGAATGTTTCAAATTGTCTTATTGCAACAGTACTAACTTGTGCAGCGGTTGATTTGATTGTCGATGCAATGCTTCCGAGACGGTTTATCTCCGTTAGTTTTTCTATGCCTGTTTCTTCAACTTCCCGTACATTTGGAACCCACTTAGGAGCGACTCTACTAACAAGCATCGGAAGCGCGATGGCCGATACAACACGTGCACCTATCTCAACTCTTTGAAATCGATCCGCTACCTCAACGGCTTGAGTTAGCTCTTCAACAGGCATCAGTATGTGCTGAGCTGCCGCTTCAGCTATTGAATGGTCAGCAAGAGCAAAAGTATCCGGGCCTGAACCTGCAAGCCTAAGAAGATCAAGCCCCACCCTAGAAACAGCCATCACCCTGTCGCCCATACGATGTTTAGCCTCATCTAAAAGAGGATTGGGGAGTTTTTCTCGAGCAATAAAGGGATTACAAGATTCCTCAATTGCGTGCTTCCCGGCTAGAAGAACGAGCGAATCTCCTGTAAATTGGGCAACACTTTTCCCCACATCTTTGACAAACCCATAAACACCCCGCCCAACAGCTTTTGCATACTTGATAGCATCAGACTCATCTGTTAAAGAGCTTGCTAACTCTCCTCCAACATTTGTACCCTGTTGATCATCCCACCGAATCATCGACAACGACTCATCTCTCGAAGATAGACTTGCACTTTTTAGGCTAGCCAATATCGATTCGGGCCTTTGATAAGCAGCAATCATTGGCCCACGACTCAATTGAGAAGCCATCTCAGGTATAGCTCCATCCATGCTTCTCATAAAAAGAGAGAGCACCAAGCCTTTATCCTTTGCACTAACGGAAGTGACGCTCTCGTTTTCCGGAGTATCATATTCTAATTTTCGTGTGGGGGAAATAGCTTCAGACATGCATTAATCCTAATGTAAAGACTAAAAATCATATAGCATCCTATCATTATACTGAACAGAGATCAGCAATATCAATCATCCAATAAAAATATCATTAAGTTATCCTGCCCAAAACAAATAAAACAACTTTTGAATCACGAGCGGTATATGCGTCCTCTATTACATAAATTCTTTTAGCTTTTATTAATTCAATTAAACTCATAAAATAGCCCCTCCAAATCAATTTCATTTAACTAAGGATATACGATGGCATCCGTACTCGCTATTCCTAGGTCTGCTCCAACGATGATCGAACCGCTTGTTGCGATTGAGCCCCCGAGAATGACCCTCACGCTACATTCAATGCAAGCAGTTGCCAAAAGAATTTTTGAGATCTGCGATGAATGCAAATCTTGGACAGATCCCCTTTCCTGTGAATTACACATATGGAAAACAAGAGCGCAAGGCGTTGATCTATCCGATCTATCCGATGACGATCTGGATAACCTTTCTAAAGACATCGACGAATTGGCAAAAAAGCTGATCAATTCTATTGATGAGGCGCCTCTTGTATCTCCTACCCTCATATGCAACAAGTTTGTCGTTGAACCGTTCATGGTAGAAGAATGGAAAGAGCTATTTGCGGGAGCCAATCCCATTGATAACAGACTCGTATCAGATGCAAAACCCCATTATTTTGCCGCTTGTTTTCTCGAAGCACTCTCTCCTTTTGCTTCTCGATTTGCTAAGCCTCGACAAATCACCCCTTTACCGCCGGATGCTTCTAAAGACGATAAAATACGTCAAGCCATTAAATATAATGACTATGCCGAAAGAGCCTTTACAAAACTCAATAACCAAGAAACACGCATCGTCCTGAATTTATTAGAACAGGCTCAAGCCGAGTCTAATGACAGAGAATATGAGCGTCTTGAGAGCCGCGCTAAAGAAATTGAGCTCCAATTAGAGGCGACGATGGCAGCCTTTTCTTCTCGACTAGAGCATGCCGAAATGACCCATCAAGCTGAAAACGAAATTCACAGTACGGAAATCGGAAAACTTAAAACGGATTGTAGTGCATTGGCAGAAACAGTCGAAACCGAAGTCGCTCATAGAATCACGCTTGAAGCCCAAGTCACGAAGCTCAGGCAAGAACTCAATTGTACACGAGAGCTTCAAGCTCACTATGCAAGAAAAAGCGGTGGTGGTAAATGTTGCTGCATGTGATCCGCATACCGGTTTTAAAACAATAGGAGAGGACTATGTTACCCATAACTCCTAGGGCTGCTGCTGCAGAGGCATTGGTTGCCGCCCCGCGAGAAGAGACACCTCAGACGGGTATTTTAGGTGCGATTCAACTTCTCGCTACCACCCAGCAAGAAAATACGCGAGCTCAAGCTGAAGCCGCTCTACAAAGTAGAATGATCAGCGCCCAAAGAAGTCGCGAAATGACAGAAATGCACCACTCTATAGCCCGTACCGACAAAGAACTTAGAGCCTGTGTAAAACAAGTCAGTAGCGCAATCCGGCGCCTCCCCACTTTTGATGCTGACGCTGCGGCAACCCCTTCCAAGCGCTCAGACAGCATCAGAATGGATCGAAAGGCTTTTGAAGAACATCTTGAAAAGACCATTGCAGCCGGTTATGAGGAGATTAAAGACGCACTTGAAGGCGAGCAATTTGAAAGCGCGGCTGAAATATTAACCCTCTGTGAAGACATTAGCGCTTACACAACCCGTTATGGCGAACCTCTTGTCTCTATGGATATAAAGACAACCGGAACAGTCGAATCCATGCTCTTTTTATGCTCAAAAATCAAATACAGAGCACCCACGCTTCTAACATGGGATGAACTGGAAGGACTCCCCCTCCATGCTCAACCACTAGCTCACAATTTTTTCTTAATCCGAGAATACCTCCTCCCCGCCTACAAAAGCTTAAGGGCTGCTCATCCCCGTTATGATCAGACCAAAGCACAGCTCAATCGAGTCAATTTAGAGCTGCAGTCCCTCTGCCCGAATGCACTCTGTAGCCACATCATTGCATCCCACTTTGGTATACTAAAAGAGGCGTTCGATAGGATCAAAACGTATATCCCAAAAGTAGCAGGGGAAGCTCCAATGATCTCAACGGATGCATGTGAAGCGCAAGATGATGCCGCCTGTTTAATGATTCGAAAACAAATTTTAGAGAGACTTGAAGCCAACCCTCAATTCAAAGATTATATGGAGGTGAAAAATGACATCTATATTCGAGTCCCCTTCCTCTTAAAAATAATTGGCATTGATGAAGCATTAATCGACCGGTTCAAAGAAAGCGCAGCGTCTCTTTTTTCATTGAATACGACTCACCCGGAAACTCCTTTTTTTCAATTCAACGGCGCGCTGATTGAATCGTTAATGGAAACATTAAATACAAACAGCCTAACAGAGAAAATGCTATGACAGGACCGGCCCTTGCTCTCACAGCAGCGCCTTTAATGACTCTTGACGAAGTTCGAGGAGCTATTCAAAAAAGAGCGCTTGTCCGGCAATCAAATCAAGCCGTTTTGGGAGCTATACAGGGCCTCTCAACCACTCATTCCGAACAAAAACAACTGCAACGAATCGCTCTCATACAATCTAAAACCGAAGATGCTATTCAAACGCAATTTGTTAAAGCATTGCCCCGATTTGTCGATCACTCCATGCGATCCGCTCAATCCCTGATGAAAACTCTACAAGATTTAGTCCCTACCGCCCCTTCGCCGGAAGATGACGACTCGGATGCTTCTGACTCTTCTGATGACAACTATCCCGCTGTGCGTCTTCTCAAATACAACGTGCGTCGTCCACTCGAATGGATGTGGATCATTGGTCCTATCTATGCGGAGGTCAAAGCCGCCGTTGCAACAGGTGTCAAATCCGCCATAGAAAGTATAGAGCAATCCCGTCGCCGGAAAACATACAATCCCACTTCGATTCTTTTGTTGTGCGATCATATTGAGTGCTATGAAAGTCGCTATGGAGAGCCTCTTTCTAAGATAGATATCAAAACCATTGGCAAAGTAGCCTCCCTGATCTATCGATGCCTTGAAGAGCCCTACCCCGTTTCACAATTTCTCCCCAAAGAAGACCTTCTCTCAAAGGATGAGCTTAAGCTTTTTCCCCAAACTCGTTTCTTTAAAAAAACTTATACACCCATCCCCCCACTGGCGCATTTTGGCCCCTTCGTATATTCCCAATTCCATCAAGGTATCCAAAAGTTCATTATCGCTCGTAACCTTTCTCTTTTTTGCCGACTTCTTCCCGCTTATCGCCGGTTACGAAAAGCCTGTCCGAGTTATGATAATCACGATTCGGAGCGCTTCTTCCCAATGAACACTAAACTTTCATATTTATCTCCTGATTTTACATACTCTATTCCTAATATTGTCTTAAACAATAGAAAACGCCAAATCCACCTAGCATGCAGTGAATTGCTCTCAGTCGCTGAAAAAGTATCTGATGCTTATGGAAAACTAGAGATCAATCCTACCGACTCCCTTCTTGAAATTAAAGCCAAAGCCCTAGAAGCAAGACGCCACATTGTCGAGTCACTCAAAAAAGATACCACCTTTTCAAACCTTATGCATCAGGTGAATGAAATCTATCGTCGAACATACCCTCTTTTAGAAATGATTGGACTTGAAGAAGAAACAATAGAATCCATAAAACGCTCCCAAGAAACTTCATTTGCGCTGAATACCGAAACGGCCGATGCTCCGCTCTTCTCTTTTACTAAGGAGTGGAGCCCATCACCCTTTGATATCATACTAGATGTAACCAAAGACAGGAAGATCATATGACCCCTTGCGCAAGAGCATCGATGCCTTACATGAACACATTAATTTAGAGGAGATCGTACCCTATGCGCACTAGAATAGCCCATAGTGGAGCCGGCAGAACCATTATTGAAGAGCTTCCGGCTCCGGTTGCACCCGCTTTGCATCTACAGCTTCGATCGCCGGCCATCAGTTTAGTCCATGCGATTAAAACGAAGATCACAAGCCTCAATGATGAGCAGATCAAGTGGCTGGATGCTTGGCTTGATAAATATAAAGAAGCCCCCGATGAACGCTTTCTATGTTTAAAAGACACTCCTGACAATGAGCGATTTCTATGTTTATGTGAACTCCATGAACAATTTTTGATGCCGCTCCATGCTAACTCATCTTATCGTGAACGGCCTATCATCGATGACCTATTGAAAGAAACTCTAAGAGCTCTCGATGCGGCGAGTAAACCCCTAGGCAAAACATCTGAGGCGTGTCTTTCCGACTATAAGAACTCTGCCCTCAGTTTAGTCCACGCGATCAAAGTCAACATCACAGGCCTCAATGATGAACAGCTCAAGTGGCTAGATGCTTGGATGGATAAATATAACAAAGCGCCGGAAGATCGCCGGTATTTATACTTATGCAGGATGTATCAAGCTTTTTTGACGCCGCTTCATGATAAAGCGTCTCCTAATGACCGGTCTATGATTACCCTTCCCTTATCAAATAAACTTTTGGACATCCTCGATGCGGCGAGTAAACCCCTAGGCAAAACGACTGAAGACTGTCTTGCTGATTTTCTAGCTATCAGCAGAGAAGCCCAAATCATCCGAGCTCAAACTAAACAGCTTACAGAAGCTGCAGTTACTCTTGCAAGGCGTGCCGATGATGCCGTTCAAGCTCATTTTGGGGCCGCTCGAAGCGCCTTAGTCGGTGTTGCTGAAACAATCGAAGAAGATGCAACGGCAGGGGCTACCGCCATAAGCACTGTTGTAGAGAGAGTCAATGAATTAGGCGTAGCCATCTTAGCCAATAATACTGAAGCGCATCGACTGGATGAAGCAATCAAACACAACACGGCTGAATTGAATACATCAAAAAATCGCTGGGAGAGTGAAATATGATACCCCCTCTACATGATATCGAAGCCGATTTTGATTATATCGATGCGCGCATGCGCGGGAATGTTCCTATAGTAGATGCCGCGCCCCTCCTGATTGCGCGAGATGATGCGGCTCTAACCGAGCTGACAACGCGCATCATCCATGCCCTCTCTGAAAGAGCAGATGAGGCTGAGGCCTTGTTTGAACAATTATTAGGTCGGGTGGATGCAATGAGTGACTCCATCCACTCTGGAGAAAAACTTAAGTTAAAAGAAGTCACCGAAGCAACCCAATCCCTATTCACAGAATCTAAAAGATTAAAAGAATCGATAATAGCAGCTGAAGAAAAACTCAAAGAACAAAATCGACTAAAGAAAATACTTATTTCAAATCTTAAAGGTCTAGAAGCAAAAGTATCCGGTCTAGTTCTTGACCATTTTTATATCGACGAAGAAGGGAATCGTGTCGATGTTTACCTCTCCCCTCCTCCTTCCGCTCAAGCGCCCGGCTATAATACGGGAGACCCAAGACATCTGACCCCCCAAGACCATCGAGGGATATTTAAAGGGGCAACCGATATAAAAATCCCCCCGCTTGTAGGGCCCGGCCCCATCATAGCGCCTCCGGAAGTAGAGCCATTCGATGTGTCCGCTCATCTTCCCGCATCCACCTTAAGAGCTCTTGAACAAACAGATAACGCATAACAACAAAGGACTTTAAAGCATGGCAATCCCTCCTCTTGTAGCAGCCGCAAACGCCGGAGCCGGTGAAGTGCTTCCCGAAGAAGATCCGGCAGCATTTGTGGCCAATGTCGCATATCTCAGACAAATCCAACCTGAACTCAACGATTTAAAAGTCCTCTTAGACCGTAGCCCGCTCAATGATGCGCTAACACATCATATTCGTGACTGGCATACCGGATTCGACCAAGCAAGAAAAGAAATCCTTCGATCACGCAATTTAACCGGGCCCCAACAAGACGCCGCCTTAATAGCGATCCATAACCACTATGTTGAAGCTTTGCAGGCTTGTCTTCGCGATGATTTAACACAAACTCCTTTAGATAATAATGCCGTTATCGGAACAGACGGGCATTCATACAACTCAATGGAATTGACAATCTATCTCAGTCGTTTCGGCGTACAAGAATTCTATCGAAGCCCATTTGATGTCAGACCTGATGCCGACGCAAGACCTGATGCCGACGCAAGACCTGATGCGTATCCCGTCTTTACAGTTCAGCCCCATTTTATCGCCCAGCATATGGTTGAATGGCTTAAAAAACATGGCATCGAAGCCGATTTTAGAGCACTAAGGCGCGATTATAATGCGCTTGGAGAGAGATTTACTCCTTTGCCCTCTCCCTATAATATCCGCCAGCGGCGAATTCAAATGCAGGCAGAAGATCTTGCAGCTCCCGATCAGGCAGCAAGAGCTCAGGCCTTACGCGAATTTTTAAGCGAAAGAGCCGCAGCAATGGCAGATCCATTTGCCGCTATTGGAGCTCGACTCAATGCTCAACTAGAGGTAATGGGGCGAGGGATTGCAGAACTTCAAGAGCGCGATGCCAGAAGGCATGGAGAGGTGGCTCAAGCGATCGCAGAAATAAGAGAAGCCCATAATGCCCTAGCCGGTATTGTTGAAGAAAATGGGGCTCGTCTCGTCGGGGTTGACGGACAGGTCCAACAGTCTTTCCGCGATAACGCCGAAATTCGAAAAAGCGTCGATAACCTCATTGAAAAAAATAGACACAAGACATCTTGGTTCCAAGAAGCGCTAAGAATTGCAGCCGTTATCGCCATAGCGTGCTGTATACCGGAAGCGTCAATACAGCTTACAGGCGGCAGCACAGCAGGAGGGGCTCAAGCCGGTGCTACAGCAACACGTTCATTCGCTTTCTAATACCATTTATGAAAAATAGAAATAAAAGGAGGGCCTTGCATGATTCTAAAAAAAGACTTCTTCTTTGTGCGTCATGGACAAACGGACTATAATCGATCTTCTAATAAGACAGATCACGGGGATATTTCCTTGAATGCTACAGGCAGGATGCAAGCACTCACGATAGCGCCCCTCCTAAACCAATTTCCCTTTCAAACGATTTGTTGTAGTCCCCTAAAAAGAGCAAAAGAAACTAAAGAGCTTTTAACTCCCGGCAGAGAACATCAAGAAATCTACGCTCTTGGAGAATGTACGGCTGAGATTTGGAGTGGTATGACCTCTTTAGGTCAAGACGCATTCAATAAAGGCTCTTCAACAGTAAGAAGTTTCCTTGAACAAGCCAAAAACGGGCTGAATCAAGCCTTACAACATCCCGGACCCGTCCTTATTATAGCCCACGGTGGAACGCATTGGGCAATATGTTACTGGATGGGTATCGAGGATCACAATTGGGTCATCGACAATTGCAAGCCGGTCCATTTCTCAACAACCCAAAATCCGGACCGATGGACAGCGAAATTGATTTGAACGGAAGCCAAGCTGCCATCTCCCCGGATCCAAGCGGGGAGCTTCTCACGCAGCTTAGAACGGATAGCGATAACCAATATTTCTTGACCGTCAAAAAATGTCCTCTATTTATGGGAGGGGATTTCTTAAAATCATAGACATCTGCGACTTTTCCGGGCCTAGAAAAGCAAAGTGAGTTCGTAAGATTATTGCAACGATCTCTATCTTATACGGCCATTTTTCAAGCCATTTTGGCCGTATCTTGGCCGTATTTACACTAAAATGGCCGTATTCATTAAAATACGGCCATTTTTCCAATGAACGGAATGGGTTAGATAGGACACATGTCGCACTACTCAGCAGACTGCTTCCTACCACAATCCTTGAGCGCTTGACCCAGTGACATTTGCAATTGAGGTGCAATTCTTCCGGGAATGTTAACTTTAGGAAGCTTTTCTCCGGAAAACCCATCGACCCCTCGCGCTACATCTACAACAACAAGCGACGCCCCCACACCAATACCCAAATCATTTTTTTGAGAGTTTTGAAAACGTTTGGCTGCGAGTGTGGCTACCGCCTGCGTAATTCCTTTTTCCGAAAAATATGGTATATCTTTAAGAGAAGATCGCTCTCCTAAACATCTTTTTAGTTCATTGCTCTTTGGAAAAGAGTATTCAACCGTTCTCCGGCTAAGCCCTGAATGACTTTTATCAACAACGCTTCCACGTCCGGATACTGTGGCATTATGACTGCTTTGATTCATAGCTACCCGACTGCCACCGGGTGCTGTTACTGGGGTAGAAACCTTTCCGTCTTCAGACAGAAACTTACGGGTCTCAATATCACGAGTAAGATACCCACTTGCAACTGAACCGGCTTCTCTTAATTCTCCTTGGACAAATGCCGTCACTTTAGCAGTAGAAATCCCGTCGTTATTAATTAATGATCTTGCAGCATCATCAAGCCCTCGTACTTGTGTGCACAGTCTACGTGCAATATCTGATCTTTCTCGAGAGACAGCTTCTTCAGCTAATGCTTGTATGAAACTCATCTCGGGTTCAACAGCTGCAGCAACCCTTTTATCCATCGGCCAAAATGGTTTTCCTCCTTCAATTGAGCAGCGCCCTTCTCGACCTTCAACGTATGTTGTATTGGATCTTGCTATGATACTTTGAAGACCTGATGCAGGAAGCTGCGCCCCTTTAATGCCATCACTTGGTCGTTGTGCAGGAGGCCTGTGGGACCCTACCCGTCTCGGTCTAAAAGACGCATCTTCTCGCCCCATCGTTGGGATAAAAAGGCGGCTTGCCGCATTAAATTGAGTCGTAACATCTCTTTTTCCCTTTGTAGTCAAACCGGGCTTTCCTGAAAGCATTCCATCTTCAGGTCCTTCAACCGGTCTACCCGTTTTAGTTATAGCACTCATTGCCTACCTCTATTATTAGTCATTAAAATTAAGTGTCTTTTTCATCTGAAATTTGATTCAGAGCATCAAATGCCTCATCACAAACCTCTTCCAATTCTAAAGCAGCGTATGTAGCAGCTATTTTATCCTTGATAACCGATGGCGCTACAAATAGCTCCTTAACCTCTTCATTAATCTTAGAAATTCCATCACAGATCCGATCTGCTTGAGCTGACATTCCCTTTTCAACAAGGAATGCCGCGGCGTGCCCCAATCCTCTCATTGTATAAGAGAGAGGTTTTTTGTCTTCGGGTGTATTAAATAGCCTTGGATCCATTTGATAAAATGGTTCTCCCTCTCTAAAAGAACACTGCTTTTTCGATCCCACAAAATCTTGTACTCTTTTAGTAGAAGGATCAAAAGCCGTAACCCTCAAAAACTGCTTTGCGAGCCCTGTCGCCATTGTTGGAATAGGGCATTCAGCAGCCGCTCTAAATTGAGCTCCCACGCGCGCCTTTTGCTCTTCACTTATCCCCTGCTCGTCGGGCCTTTCATCTTCAGGAGCTGTTGATAGACGAGTTGTACTAATTGGAGTCATTGGATGTGTCCTTTTTTTTATTCTTCTTCCGTATGGGCGCTATCTCTTAGACGAGTTTCTCTCGCGCAGTTTTTGAGCTGCTGTGCGACACCGGTTATCGAACTATAGCCGGTGTAGCGCTGGGGCCACATCTCTCTAACACGCTCTCTTAGTTCCCCGGTTGGAATCGCCGTATCGGCAAACTCACTGCTGAGCGACTGCCTGAAGTTTTCCGCGGACCTTTTCGGCAATTCCGTATCTAAACACGCCTTCAACTCTTTCCATTCGGGAAAGACTAAAGCGGGAGTTGTTTTTGTTTCGGGTGGCAACCGTTGCCCTCCTTTATAGAGATCAGCTAATAGTGGCCCATCTTTAATAGGCACGTAAAGTACGGGCTTAAAAGAGAGAGCCCCCTCACTTGCCATAGGAGCCGGACCTGCTAATGCCCATTCAAAAAGGCGGCTCACTCCCTCTTTTTCCTTACGAGAGATGCGAAGATCTTCAGCCCCCAAAGTTTCATCACCTGGATCTTCAGCTTTTACACCCACTGCTGAAACAGACATTTTGTCCCCCTTATTATTAAATAATAGGAGGGGACATTAACATTTTCTTTAAATTGCAGCAATTTAATTATTGCTTAAGGTGCACTCGCAGTATAATATACAACGAATGAAAAAAGACAATGTGGCTATCGTCAAACGCTTGCTAAACAAACACTTTCCCCATCCCGCTATTCCCCTCAAGCATCACAATGCCTACACACTCCTTATTGCCGTCCTCCTATCTGCACAATGCACTGATGCGCGAGTGAATGACATCACCCCGCTTCTATTTAAGGAAGCCGATACACCGGAAAAGATGGCCAGGCTCAGCGCTAAACAAATCGAAGGGATCATTCGCCCCTGCGGCTTAGCAGCGACCAAATCAAAAGCCATTCGCAATTTATCAAAAATCTTAGTTGAACAATATAATGGACATGTCCCGCGTACTATGGAAGAGCTCGAAGCGCTTCCCGGCGTAGGGCATAAAACGGCAAGTGTTGTGATGGTGCAAGCCTTTCATCGCCCTGCCTTCCCCGTTGATACGCATATCTTTCGCTGCGCACAGCGCTGGGGCCTCTCGAGTGGAAAAAATGTCAAACAAGTTGAGGCGGATCTCAAAGAGCTCTTTGCCAAAGCCACTTGGGGCAAAGTCCATCTCCAAATCATTCTCTTTGCCCGCGCTTTCTGCCCGGCGCGCGGCCACAAAGTGGAAAACTGCCCCATCTGCTCCGCCCTACACCAATAAGTTCACCCTTCAAATTCCGAAGCATGACAAGGCTAATCTCCGCAGAATATGCGGAGATTATTCGGCTTATTCTCCGCATATTTTTTAAATCGTTTATTATCAGTTCTTAAAAGGTTCTACACAAAGCACTACACCCCTAACCAAGCCAAATCTATTTTAGCAATGGAGATTTGGCTCAGTATGAAAAACTATACCAAGCCAAATCTCTTGAATCGGTTGCCCCCGGAATGTTGTTTAAGACCGCATTTAATTCGAGTCTGTGTTTATCTTTTATTACGGACAGACTTTAAGAGCCATGACTTGCCCCATATGGGCATACGTTTCAATTTGATTTTGGGTGTTTTCGATGAGGTCTTGAGAAAAGAGGATGCGATTTTGTTCAAAGAGAAGGATGAGGCTTGATCCGCCAAAAGAAAAATAGCCCTTTTCGTCCCCTTTTTTATAGGGCTGTCCGGGAGTGAAGGTTTGATGGATCGATCCGACATGGGTTGCGCCGATTTCAATATAGGCAATCACGCCAAAATCTCGAGTCTCTAAGAGAGTAAGCACCCGCTTATTTTGGGTCAGGTAGCGGATATTGTTCTTTAGGGCAATAGGATTGACGGAATAGAGGGGACCATTGATTAACTTTGGCTCTGAGGGGATGCAATCGCAAGGAAAATGAAAGCGGTGATAATCGACAGGGGCGAGTCGAGCGATGAGCATCGAGCCCCAATCATAGCGCTTGATCAGCTCTTGATCGTAGCCGAGGAGTTCTTTGATATCAATGGATTGTCCTTTAACCCAAATCTCCCCCGATTCATAGGCATTAGGCAAGGCTAAAAAGCGCCCGTCGCTCGGTAAAATAAGAACATCATCCCGCATTTCAATGGGCCTTGCGTCTCTTTTGAGTTTTCGGATAAAAAAATCATTAAACGACTCAAAAGCCTCCACAGGCTTTTCAAATTCATCCGATGTGACATGAAATTTATGGATAAAGGGAATAATTTTTGCTTTGGAAAAACTTCTTTTTTGCAAAAATCCATACCATTTTGATGCCATCGGCAATCGACAAATGAATGGAAGCAAGACTTTGCCAATCCACGACACAAAAGGAGCATTGCCATAGAGAATTTTGAGGAAAGTCCCCCCATAAATTTTTTCTTCGACAACGTTCTTTGTCAGTCTGTCATAGACAAAAAGGCGGTTTTTCAGCCGTCTCGATTGATGTTTCAAACACATTTTTTCAGTAGGAATTGCTGCTTTAAACAAAATGATCTATTATAATCGATTTAAAACGCAAAGGTTAGTTGATTATGGCAGGCATTTTAAAGAAAATTTTTGGAACGGCGCAATCAAGACAGATTAAAAAATACCAAAAAATTGTCACTCAAATTAATGCCTATGATGAAGAGTTCAAAAAACTCTCCGATGACGATTTGAAATCGAAAACGGCCGAATTTCAAGCGCGATTCGCAAATGGAGAATCCCTTGATCATATGCTGCCGGAAGCATTTGCCGTCGTTAAAAACACCTGCCGCCGCTTAGCCGGTACGGAGATCCACGTATCGGGATATAATCAAAAGTGGGATATGATTCCCTATGACGTGCAGCTTATCGGCGGCATTGCCATGCACTATGGCTGCATTGCAGAGATGGAAACGGGAGAAGGAAAAACGCTCACGGCGACGATGCCCCTTTACTTAAGGGCTCTCACAAAAAAACCTGTCCACCTTGTCACGGTCAACGATTATCTTGCAATGAGAGACTGCGAATGGATTGGAAGCATTTTTAAATGGTTAGGACTGCGCATTGCAGCGCTGACAAATGAAACTTCCATAGAAGAGCGTCAACATATTTATGAGAGTGATATCGTTTACGGAACTGCTTCTGAGTTTGGCTTTGATTACTTGAGAGACAACTCAATGGCTCAGCGCAAAGAAGATCTCGTTCAGAGGGGCCACTATTTCGCCATTATCGATGAGGTCGACTCGATCTTAGTCGATGAGGCGCGCACCCCCTTAATTATTTCAGGACCTATGGCTGCATCGAAGCAGATGTATGATGAGCTTAAAAGTCCGGTGAGTGAAATCGTCCGTCTACAGCGCAATTTTTGCAATGAATTGGCCTCAAAAACATCAAAGAAACTCGAAGAGCTCGGCTTAATGCAAGCGAGTGATGAAGCTCTCATCATCCCTAAAGGCAAAGAAAAAGAAGTCGATGACGCCTTTCGCTCATTATGGCTTTTGAGCAAGGGGATGCCCCGCCATAAAACGCTCAAGCGCATTAAAGAGCATCCCGATTTACGAGCACGCCTGGAAACTTGGGAAACAAATTTCTATTCCGATCAAAATAAAGAAGAAAAACTCAAACTCTTATCAGAGCTCTATATCATTATCGATGAGAAAGCATCCGATTATGAATTGACCGACAAAGGGATCCATGCTTGGGCAAATGCCGGAGAGGGAACGCAACAAGACGATTTTGTCATGATGGATCTTGGCGACGAATATGCTAAAATCGATGCGGAGCCGATTTCAGATAAAGAACAGCTCAATCGCAAAATTGCGCTAAGACAAGAAGATGCCGCGAAAAAAGAGCGCGCTCATAATGTGCGCCAACTCTTCCGCGCTCACCTCTTAATGGAAAAAGATATCGACTACATTGTTCAAGACAATAAAATTGTTATTATTGATGAACATACCGGACGTCCACAACCCGGACGCCGTTTCTCTGACGGACTCCATCAGGCCATTGAAGCAAAAGAAGGCGTCTCTATCCAGGGAGAAACACAAACCTATGCGACCATTACGCTTCAAAACTATTTCCGCATGTATGACGGACTGGCCGGCATGACCGGAACTGCAATGACGGAAGCGGGTGAATTTAAAGAGATTTACAAACTGGATGTTCTCGAAATCCCAACACATCGCCGCTGTGTTCGCGCTGATTTTAACGATGAAGTGTACATGACGGAAAGGGAAAAATACCAAGCGATCCTTAAAGAAATCCAAGCAGTCCATGAGAAGGGTCGCCCTATTCTCATCGGAACGGAATCCGTTGAAATTTCTGAAAAATTATCGCGCATTCTGCATACGGCTAAACTCGATCATACGATCCTTAACGCAAAAAATCATGCGAAAGAAGCTGAAATCATTGCCCACGCCGGTAAAAAAGGCGCTATTACCGTTGCAACGAACATGGCGGGACGCGGAACCGATATTAAACTCGAACCCGGCGTTTCCGAGCTCGGCGGTCTCTATGTGATTGGGACAACACGTCACCACTCGCGTCGTATTGACCGTCAGCTGAGAGGCCGCTCTGCGCGTCAAGGAGATCCGGGATCTTCTAAATTCTATGTCTCTTTTGAAGACTCGCTCATGCGACTATTTGCCTCACCGCGCATCACGGCCATCTTACAACGCTATCGCCCACAAGAAGGCGAAGCCATCACTGCAGGCATTCTCAATAAATCCATTGAAACGGCGCAAAAGAGAATTGAACAGCGCAACTATTCCATTCGCAAACACACGCTTGAGTATGATGATGTGATGAATAAGCAGCGGCAAGAAGCCTATACTTTCCGTGAAGCGATTCTCCATGAAGAGGACTCTTTCCTTATTGCTTATGATGTGATTGAGCAGCTGATGACTCAAACGACCATGCAATATTTACAATCAAGAGAGCAAGAAAACAGCTGGGATCCCAATGGCCTTCGTCTTTGGCTTAACGAGCACTTCCCCATCTCTTTTGATGAAACGCTATTCGATGACGATTATATCTCAGCAGAAGCCCTTGAAACTAAAGTGACTGATACCATCATCAACGCCTTTAAGAAAAAACTCGAAGGCGAAGCGCAACTCATTGCCGTTGTGCAAGAGATGTCTCAAAGAGAAATCGATCCCCTATCCGTCTTACGCGATGTGGTTCGCAATCTCTTGATTAAGACATTTGATTCTCACTGGCAAGAGCATCTTCTTGCGATTGATAATCTACGCACGGAAGTGTCAATGCGCGTTGTTGGACAAAAAGATCCTCTGATGGAATTTAAACATGAAGCTTTTGCCCTATTTAATCGCTTTAGCCTCGATTTAAAAATAGATGTCGCTCATGCCCTGTTTGCATTTGAAATGATTTTACCTCAAACACAAGAAATCAAAGAGACGATTCATCGATTGCAAACGCGCTCGATTCCCCATAAGACATATATCGATCTCTAAAGGATAATATGACGGCTGTTCTTCCCTTTGATTCTCCCACACTCCGCTCAAGAACCCTGCTGGGAGCATGTGCGGGGGTGCTCCTTTATGGATATGAGCGGTATCTCAAAACACCCCAATCCTGGATGCAAATCCCCCACACCCCCTTTCGAGTGATTGCCGTGGCAGCACCTGTTTTCTTTGGCATGCAATATATTTTCTCAGCAGCAAAACACCCCCTCACGTCTTTCTTCTGGGAAAATCGTCTTGTTCATGAAATCACTCAATGCCTTCCGGCCTACTTCGTCACCCATTCCCTTGTCAGCCTATTTTTTCAATACCGCCTGTTGGAAAATCCCTATCTCCACTTTCCACTCTACATTGTGTCAGTGGCAAGCACCATCGTCTCCCTTGCCCACACTGTCTTTCATTGGCTTCATCTTATTTCTTTCAATGATTTTACCCGTACAGAGCCTAAAGAGCTCCCTTCTACCGGCTCAATGACTTTGACTTATCATTTAAAAGCTCGAGACATTGACACCCTCTTTACCGTCCGTTTATCCCCTAGCGCCGATGACACATGGGAAGTAAGGCTTGGCAAAGAGGCTCCGCCATTACTTAAGGAAAAAGCGCCATTAGAAATGCTCTTCAAACGCATTAGGCTCGATCTCATTGCAGAAAAGAAAGCTAAAACCCCAAAACTTTTAAAATCCCACGCATAATACCATTTATCAAAAATAACGTTTAGTTGTGCTGCGCCTTGAACAGCATAAAGACCGTCTTTGGTACGCTCAGCAAACGATCAAAAATGGATGGTCTAGAAATGCTTTAGTGATGTGGATTGAATTTGAACTACACAAGCGTAAAGAGAAGGCGGTGAATAATTTCGCTTTAACCCTTCCGGGGCCTCATTCTGATTTAGCTGTTGAATCGCCTAAATTCCAGTAGCATTTTAAGCAAAATCTTTCTAACATCTGGGATGCCAAATCCGACTCCATAATGGAATAAGAGGGATATAACCGGCCCCGATTATAAAAAATTAGGACTCCTTTATAATGAAAAACAATGTGCCTGATAGCGATCTAATTCTATATCAAACCGAAGACGGTCTTACTAAAGTTGAAGTACGACTTCTCGATGAAACTGTTTGGCTAAATCAAGCTCAAATGAGTGAGCTATTCGATAAAGATAAGAGAACGATTTCAGAGCATATAAAAAATATTTTTAATGGGGGCGAACTAATAGAAGATTCAGTTGTCCGGAATTTCCGGATAACTGCCGCAGATGGTAAGAATTATCAGGTTATTCACTATAATCTTGATGTTATCATCTCTGTTGGCTACCGAGTTGCATCGCATAGGGGTACACAGTTTCGCATTTGGGCAACTCAACGATTGAAAGAATTTCTTATCAAAGGATTTGTCTTAGATGATGAGCGATTGAAACAATCTGGTGGGGGTAATTATTTTGATGAGCTTTTGGCTCGCATTAGAGACATCCGCTCATCGGAAAAGGTTTTTTGGCGGAAGGTACTCGATATTTATGCCACCAGCATTGATTACAACCCACGTTCAAACTTATCTGAAGAGTTTTTTGCTATTGTGCAAAACAAAATGCATTGGGCTGCTCACGGATATACCGCGGCTGAAATAATCCATACTCGAGCGGATTCTACAAAGCCAAATATGGGGCTTACCTCATGGACCGGCAACAGTTTACGTGCTCCAGATGTTGGGATTGCAAAAAATTATCTAAACAACCAGGAACTCGAAACTCTTAATCGCATTGTTTCAATGTATCTCGACTTTGCAGAATTACAAGCTCTCAGTCGTAAACCCATGTATATGAGAGAGTGGATAGTCAAATTAGATGATTTTCTACGCATTAGCGATCGAAATATCCTTACCCATGCAGGAAAGATTAGTCATCAAATTGCTCTAAATAAGGCAAAGGCGGAATACGCTAAATACCGGCAACAATTAAATGAGCTTTCTTCTCCAGTTGAAAAGCATTTTATCGAGGCTATTAAAGAAGTTAAACAAATTAACTCGATCAGTCCAAAGAAAAGCTCAAAAAAACGCAAACCTTCTTAATCCCACGGTGCACAGGCGGTGCAACGACTTGCCTATTGCACCATCAAAACCCAATAAAATCCAGTAGCATTTTAGCCATAAATGCCTTATCATCTTACTCATAGCGGTTGGATGGTATTGGGTTGTATGGCGGACCGCCGCCCTCATAATCCGTATTTTGGAGCAATGCGGGTTAGCCCGCATTGCCGTCGATTTTTCGAAGTGATCTTCTGCCGAAAAAAAGAAGAGGCAGTGCAAGCAGGCTATAGATATACCAATACTTACTCTTCCACTGAAGCGTGAGCTCCCCATCCGTTGAAAAAAACAAAATCAGAAGACCGATCGTTAAGAGCTGCGCTCCAATTGTCAGCAAGAAAATAGAGGCCAAATGCATCTTTCCCTCTTGAGACTGAAGGGGGGCTTTTGGATTGGCTTGCTTTACATTGCGCTCAAACTCAGCCTTATGCTCTGCAAAGGGATCGGAAACATTCGTTTGAGGATGGGATCTCTTAAGTTTAATATCGGGAGCATAGGGTGGATCATACCGATTGGCGAATGAAGAGGCCGCCGGGGGTTCATCATCAGGTGATGCAATGGGCTCAGATAAAAGTTGTCCACAAAAAGGGCACTCTTGTGCATCTAAAGGAACATCTCCTTCACAGAATTGACACAATTTTGTCCGCTCATGCAACATAATCTCTTTATCCATCTTCTCCTCAATATTTTCGACTCCTATCGGTATACACAAAAAGATAATTCTATTTCCAATGATTTATAACGACTTTCATTTCTTTTTTTAGAGCTTCAGAGAGATCGGAATGCGAAAGCAGTGCTTTAAACCGAGCGCGCTCTTTCTCATGCATCAAACCCGAGCAAGTAAAAATCAGATAAATACAAAACGCTTCATGCTTGCGCATTTCCTCGTCTTCTAAGACAGATAATGCGACATGTGCCACTTCCGGATCATCCCCTAAAGAAGAAAGAGTGATAATGGCATGCTCATTGTCTTTTGTATACGGTTTTGTAACCAACCGCTTGATCAAAAAATCTTTTGCAGGAGCTCCAAAAGAGAGCAGCGCTTTAATAATTTCTTCATCAGTAAAAAAGTTGTCTTGATTAAGTGCGGAAAATAGAAAGGGAATCACACTCTCATCTTGGATTTTAGCCAAGCACTGCGCAGCAAAAATAGGCACGCGTCCATATCCCGGGAACAAGGGGTCATAAAACACATCGGAATTGAGCAGATGTATTAATGGTTTAGTCACTTTTTTTCCCAAAGCCACTAGTTTTTCCATTTCTTCTTGAGGCACTTCTTCTTCGGATAGGATCAAATCGCTCATTAAACAGGGCATGCTATCGGAAGACGAGGCTGTTGCGTACACATCGCGCAAATCGTGATACAATTTTTTAGCTCTCTCGACGATTTGTTGAGCGGGTAGAGGCATGAGAATCTCAGAGAGATTTTGTCCTACAGCTTTTTCTTGAGCTTGAAGCTCTTTGATTCTCTTGATTTCAAAGTCATCGACAACACCCACGCCCCCCTCTTCGTAATAATCGAGCATCACATCAAAATTGCTCCCAAAATGGGCATCCCGATGCATTAGAATCTCGACATCCATGGCATCAAGTAGGGGAAGTAGGGGGAATCCATCATTATCTTGCATCGTGTGTATCCATTCTAAAGAGATTGAGTGAGAAGATCTGCATTGTAACTTGAGCGAACAAAGGGGCCACAGTACATATGGCGTACACCAATTGAGTGTCCATACTCTTCATAAAATTTAAATTCCTCAGGGGAAATAAAAGCTTTAACAAGCGCACGCGAGCGCGAAGCCTGCAAATATTGCCCAATGGTAATAATATCGCACCCCGCCTCTTTTAAATCTCGAATTGTCTCTTTTACTTCCTCTTTAGTTTCTCCAAAGCCAAGCATCATTCCCGATTTGACATAAGACGTGGAATGCTTTTTAGCAAGACTGAGCACTTCAAGTGTGCGATCATACTCAGCTCGATATCTAATGCGCGGTGTTAAGCGCCGCACGGTTTCAATATTGTGATTAAAGACTTCAACGGGCTCATTCAAAACACTCTTTAAAGCCTCCCAATTCCCATCAAAATCGGATGTCAACAGCTCAATTGTCCCCTCCGGACGACTCTTTCTAATGGCCTGCACAATGTGCACGAGGTGATCGGCGCCCCCATCGGGAAGATCATCACGAGCGACCATCGTAATCACAACATGTTTTAATCCTAAATCCCTCACACATTCTGCAATGCGCTCAGGCTCATGCGGATCGGGAGCCGCCGGCATTTTTGAAAAGTCAATATCACAAAAACCACATTGTCTCGTACACTCTTTGCCAAGCACTAAAAATGTCGCTGTTTTCTTTGAATAACATTCAAAGCGATTCGGACACTTTGCCTCTTCGCAAACGGTATTGAGCCGGTGTTTTTGCAAAATGGCATTGGTCTCAAAGAGCGCCTCACCTTTAGGCAATTTTCGATGGAGCCAAGAGGGAAATCTCCCCTGTCCCTTTTCGGGATTAGCAGGGAGTCGATTGGGTTTATTGACTTTAGGCCGTTCATCAAACATCTCGAGCTTCACAAGCTTTGATCTCCTCTTATCGTTTAGGGGGGAAATGAATCGGTGTATCATTGGCAATCAGCGATGCCTCGAGCCAAGCCTCAGCCATTGTAGGGTGTGCATGGATCGTCTCAATCACGCAATCAACCGTCAACTCATTATTAACAGCTAATGCCATTTCAGAAATGAGGTCAGCCGCCCCATGTCCAATCACCTGAGCCCCTAAGATTTGTTTTGTTTTAGCATCGATAATCATATCGACAAAACCATCCGTATCTTTTGAAGCTTGCGCTTTCCCAAGTGCTTGCAAGGGGAATCTAGCCGTTTTAATCTGATACCCTTCTTCCGTTGCCTCTTCTGCCATCATTCCAACCATCGCAATTTCAGGTGATGTAAAGATGACCGCAGGCACTGCATGGTAATGCATATAAGCATTTTCACCACAGGCATTAAGTGCAGCCGTAATGCCTTGATGCGAAGCGACATGAGCAAGCATCATCTTCCCGGTTACATCGCCAATGGCATATATGCCATCGACATGCGTTTGCATCTTGCTATCCACCTCAATGATCCCACGCGGCCCGGTCGATAGTCCGGCATTTTCTAACTTAAGTCCATCCGTTACAATGTCTCTTCCAACAGCGATGAGAGCCATTTCACTTGATAACACCCTTCCGTCATTTAAAACAACTTCAAGACCGGAAGCGACGTCTTTGATCTCTTGGACAGAAACGCTCGTTTCTATTTTGATATTTCTCTTTTGGAAAGCGCGCGATAGCGCCTCCGAAATGGTTTTTCCTTGCAGTTTGACAATCTGATCTAATGCTTCAACAATGGTCACATCTGAGCCGAGTTCACCAAAAAGCGATGCAAACTCACACCCGATATATCCCCCTCCGACAACAATAATCGATTGAGGTAAATGGGTGAGCTCTAAAATCGATGTCGAATTAAACACCTTTTTATGATCACAGGGAAGCGAAGCAATCTCCATCGGCTTGGAACCGGTTGCGATAATGATCTTATCTGCACGGAGCATCGTTGGCTCATCACCGGTGATTTTCAAATGATAGCGATCGACAAATTGCGCAGATCCGCGAATGATCGTGATCTTATTGGATAAGATCAACCCTTCCAAACTACTGCGAATCTTACCGACAACCTGATCTTTTCTCTCGGTCATCTTGGCATAGTCAAATGAGACCTGGCCAACCGTGATTCCGAATTCCGATGCGCGCTTAATATTGTAGACGACATCGGCATTGGCAATCAAAGTCTTGGTTGGAATACACCCGTAATTTAAACAAGTCCCACCTAATTGATCGCGTTCGATCAGAGCAACTTTTTTGCCGCTTTGGGCAGCCTTAATCGCCGCAACATATCCGCCGGGACCCGCGCCAATCACTGCAATATCAAATTCTTTTACATCTGCCATGATTCTATCCTATTGAAATCAAGAGTTTGCACCCTATCTTACGCTCAATAGGAAAAAAATAAAATAGCAGATATCAGACCTTTGATGATTTATATAAAAAAGGTTGATTCGGAATCGTCTTGCTCCTCCCAAGGGTGGGTATATTCAAATACTTCAAATTCTGCCATCCAATCATCGAGTATCATCCGTTCAGAGTCGATATATTTTAAGCTAAATCCTAGCATAAAAGCCCCCGGGTATGTCGGCTATTGTATTGCATAAGCATTTAAATAAAAAACACTTATACGATTATAAGAATAAGAAGAAATCTTGCATATCCTTATCTTTTTGAATACCTGAAAAATCATTAAAAGCTCAAGAAATCCAACCGAATTTTTCAATTTAAAACGCAAACCTTTCACGCTCTTAATCTATCACCTAAAGAATTAATTTTTCTATAGATATACTGGATTTAAAACCTCATCATATATTAAATAAAAGTAAAAAGAGTGGGTTTATTAATTATACCACATTATAAAATAAGAGTTTGTTTTGGATAATTATGCGCGAGATGAGGAGTTTAATGTAGCCACTATCATCTTAGCCGGTGGTCAAGGGACCCGTCTTTACCCCCTCACTGAAACGCGCTGTAAACCCGATGTGATTTTCGGAGGCAAATACCGCCTCATTGATATTCCCCTTTCAGCCTCCATTAACTCGGGAATCCCCCACATCTTTGTCATCGCACAGTACTTAGCCTCCCACCTCAATAAACACATTCGAGAGACGTATCAACTGACGGCACACAATCAAATTGACATTCAACTCCTTAGCCCTGAAGAGACTCTACACGATAAGCTCTGGTACCGGGGGACTGCAGATGCCGTGCGCAAAAATTTAGAGCATCTTCTCGATATCCCCTCCGAATATTACCTGATCCTCTCAGGAGATCATCTCTATTCAATGGATCTTAGAAAACTGCTTAAATTTGCAATGACCATGGAAGCCGATCTCACCATTGCATCCATTCCCGTTGGCAAAAAAGATGCGCCTCGGATGGGATTGCTTCAAATCGATGAAGAGCGCTGGGTTCAAGACTTTTATGAAAAACCGACGGAAGAATCCATTCTCAATCGCTTTAAAATGCCCAAAAAATTAGCCGAGGGTTGTTTTAAAACACACGATCAGAGCCATGACTACCTTGCTTCAATGGGGATTTATGTCTTCAAAAGAGATGTCCTCATCCGCCTACTCGATGAGGTTAAAGGAGATGATTTTGGAAAGGATCTTATTCCCCATTTTGTTCGGAATAAGGGTAAAATCGCCAGTTTTATCTATCAGGGTTATTGGGAAGATATCGGCACCGTCTATTCTTATTATCATGCGACAATGGCTCTTCTTTCAAATCGGATCGGACTCAACTTTTATGATGAGAGCTACCCCATTTATGCCCAAGTTGTCAACCTGCCCTGCCCACTGATTACCAACGGAAGCATCCTTAACTCAATTATTTGTGACGGATCTATCATCAAGGAAGCCAATGTCGTCAACAGCCTTATTGGACTGAGAACCTACATTTTGGAAGGAAGTACCATTAAAAACTCAATTGTAATGGGAAATCCCCACTACTTCCATCAAGAAGGAGATCTCCCAACCGATATAGGTCACTATACGATTGGCAAAAATTGCCATATCGAAAATGCCATCATTGATGAAAATGCTCAAATCGGCAACAACGTCACCCTAGTTAATAAGGATCATATCGAGCATTTTGATGGGGATGATATCTGTATTCGAGAGGGAATTATTATCGTCAAAGCTGGCGCTAAAATCCCTGATGATACAACATTACAATCTCTAGCAGCTTAAATATAAAAGAATAACGATGAAAGTTTGGGCACTTGGCGATACCCACTTATACTTTGGCACACCTGATAAGAATATGAGTCTCTTTGGAGATAAATGGAGAGACCATCCAAAAAAAATTGAAGAGGCTTGGCGTCAACACATTGCGGATGAGGATCTCGTTTTGATCCCGGGTGATATCTCTTGGGGAAAACAAAAAGATGAAGCCATGCCGGATCTGTACTGGATCGACCGGCTCCCCGGACTGAAAATCATTTCAAAAGGGAATCACGATTACTGGTGGCCATCCAATAAGCAATTAAAAGAGCTCCTCCCCCCCTCGATCCGTTTTGTCAATAAAACAGCCCTTGATATTGGCCCTTATTCCATTGCCGGAACACGCCTTTGGGACCATCGCGGTGTCGATTTTTCACCCTTTATCCAATTTCGCTTTAACCCAAAAGCAACCCATCCGGGGCCAAAAACAGAAGAAGAAAAAGCACACGATGAAAGAATCTATCAAAGTGAGCTCGAGCGACTTGAACTCGCACTCAAAGCCCTCAATCCCTCGAAAATCAAAATCGCCATGGTGCATTACCCTCCCCTCAATGAACGCTTTGAACCGACTCCGGCCTCAACCCTTCTTGAGCGCTACAATGTCGACACCTGCATCTTTGGCCATATCCACAATATTAAAGAGGGAGTGCATCTCTTTGATCAAAAACACAATGGCGTGCGCTATGTCCTCACCTCATGCGACTACCTGCACTTCAAACCCACCCTCTTATATACCGATTCCCTATAGCTCTGCCCGTTTTTTTTCTAGGCTTTGGTCAAGAATGAGGCGATGTTTGTGCCTTTTATCGAGAGTTTTGGTGTATTCCATTGCAATTTTAGCAAGATGAGAAAACTGTCCTTGATTTGAAATGAGCTTAAGAAGGTCAAAGAAAAATTTGAAGAAATGAGAAAATTCCCCTTCTTCAAGCAAGAATCGCAAAAAATCTAATCCCAAATTGCCATTTTTCTCTTCAATAATTTGCTCTGCAAATCGCGAAAGCATCGCTTCAGTATCAAAAGCATCAGAAGTAAAGAGTAATTTTAATTTTAAGAAATCATATTGCAATTTGTTAGGACTGTAATCTTCAAAACGATCGATGATTTCAGATGCTGCCGTTTCATTGTGGCTGCGGATTAAATCAGAGCTAAAATCATAAACAAAATGATCCACATCATGTGCCAGATAGGATGTGAAATAGCTATATATCATTTCAACGGATTGCCCGGCATCTAAACTTTCATCAAATAAATCACAAAACTCGATGAGCTGAGCATAAAGATCATCCACATTGGATAAATCGCCACTATCATAAGTACTCATTAAAAAATCGAGTTCATCACAAAAAATAGACAGCGCATGCTTATGCGATAAATGACGTCTCCACAATTCAAAAATAATTAAATAGACTTGCTCCGCTTTTTCTCGATTGGATTCATTAGACACCAAGTATTGTAGGAGATCTTCAGGTGAATTTGAATTGCCGGCAAAAATAATAAAACTATCTAAATCAAGAAAAATCTTAAGATGATGAAGCCGCTGCAGTAATTGGTCATCCGTTAAATTGCGATAACTTTCAATTTGCCAAGGCTTCACCTTGTCGCGCTTGACATCGAGATGGGTCAATTGCAAAAGATTATAAAGTGCTCTACCGCGAATTTGCATCGCTTATTGTTCCTTTTAAAAAATCCCCTCCATATCCCGCTCGTGAGATCTCCCCGCTTGGCCTTGATTCAGCAATTCCCTTTAAAAGATTTCATGTTTTCAGTTTACTTCAGGGTTGAACTCAGTGTATGCTTTTTCATTTTAACATGTCAAATTTTAGAAGGCCAATCTTTCTCAAACGGTGCCAAAAAAAGGCATATATTCTCACGGAAGTTCTCGTGGCTTTTATTATTCTTGGCCTTGCCATCACTTCTTCGTTGGGCGTCTTTACCTACTTTTATAAGACACAACTCAGATCATGCTTATTAACGGAAATCGAACTATTATCTGATCGTCTCTTTACCGAATTACTCTCGGAACATCTCACGGCTACCGCTCTGAAAAGCGTCATAGAAACACAAGGCTCACCTATCATCGCCCTACCAACTCAAACTATTTCGCTTGAAGACCATATAAAATGCACGATCCATCCCTCTTACCAAATCGTATTTGACGCAAAAAAAATAAAGAGTGTCAAAAACTCGAAATCAAAAGCGGCTCATATTGATGTTTGCCTGATCTTTAACGCACACCCATTTAAAACACCAAAAATAATGACCTATCCAATGATTCTCTATCTCGACCCCCCACCTGACACCATTTAACGTTGATAAAAAATACTTTTTTAGGCACATCGAAAACAAACCATTTTGAGTTTGATATGCCTAAAAAAGATACGTTTAAGCCATATATTTCATCGAGTACATCTCCAAAAGAATTTTCTTTAAGAGCTATCGTTCTCGGAACATTGCTGGGATTATTATTTGGAGTCGGTAATGCCTATTTGGGATTAAAAATTGGGACAACCATTTCCGCATCCATTCCCGCTGCCGTCATATCAATGGCCATTTTACGCCTTTTTTTTAAACGGGTCAGTATCCTTGAAAACAACATTGTTCAGACGGTTGCCACTGTGGGTGAAGGCATGGCCGCAGGAATTGTTTTCACCATTCCCGCCCTCTTTTTTTTAGGAGAAAAACCTTCCCAATTTATGATTTTTTTTCTCGCTATTTTAGGGGGGATTTTGGGGATTTTATTCATGATCCCCTTAAGGCGATATATCATCGTGAAAGAACACCACAAACTCCCGTTCCCCGAAGGAACCGCCTGCGCCCAAATTTTAAAGGCCGGAGAAAAAAGCACCCACAGCGCCCTCAAAGCGGGAGTCGGGCTCATCATCAGCGCTGCATATAAATTAGCTATGAGCGGCTTCTTTTATTTTAATGAAATTGTCAGCTATACGATCAAGAGTTTAAAAGGCACAGCAATTAGTATTGACTGTACACCCGCTCTTTTAGGCGTTGGCTACATTATTGGCGCGCGCACGAGCATGATCATGTTTGCAGGAGGAGGTCTTGCTTGGTGGGTTTTGATCCCATTAATTAAGGTCTTTGGCGATCAAAGCACTCTTATTTATCCATCCCCTATTCCCGTCGCTGAAATGCAAGCACTTCAAGTCTGGGATAGTTATATCCGATATATCGGTGCCGGTACGGTTGCTGCCGGAGGGTTATTGAGTCTCGTTAAAATCATACCGATGGTTAAAAAAACGATGATTGAAGCCTTTAGAGAGCTTTTTAAAAATGTTCATCCCATGTTGAAGCTCAGAACGGATCGCGATATTTCTCTTCGATGGCTAGTCTTAGGATCCGTTGCCGCTATTTTAGCATTATGGCTCTTCCCCGGATTCCCCCTGAATTTTTTAACGATTGTGCTCATCATCATTTTGGGCTTTTTCTTTGTGAGCGTCACTTCCATCACTTGCGGTATTGTTGGCAGCACATCAAACCCCGCTTCCGGAATGACGATTACAACACTACTCATCACCTGTTTTATTTTTGTGCTTCTCGGCTGGACAGAGCGTATTTATCTTATTTCGGCTATTGTGATGAGCGCTGTTGTAAATGTCGCAATTACAATGGCATCCACAACCTCTCAAGATTTAAAAACCGGATATCTTCTTGGAGCCACGCCTCGCTCCCAACAAATCGCGGAAATGATCGGACTGATTCTACCCGCACTAGCCATTGGAGGGACCATTTATCTACTCAATGAAGCATATGGACTCGGAACGGAAAATTTACCTGCTCCACAAGCAACGCTGATGGCGCTTATTGCAAAAGGAGTCCTCCTCGGAAAACTTCCGATTATTCTTGTTGTCATTGGGGCATTGCTCGGCTTCATTGTAGCTCTTCTTCGCATCCCGGTCCTCCCCTTTGCCATTGGCCTCTACTTACCGCTATCTCTTTCCACAGCAATTGCAGCAGGGGGACTTACACACTACTTCATAGCAAAAAAAGCAAGTGAGCCGGCCATCCAATCGGGAATTCTCGCCTCATCGGGGCTCATTGCAGGCGATGCTTGCATGGGCGTGTTCATTGCCCTCTTGACAGTGCTCAAAGTGATTCCCGCAAGTAAAACCGCTGCATTATCGGCCCCCTTTACGCTGCTATTCTTTTTTCTACTCATCCTTTTCCTCGTGCGGATTACATTTGCTAACACCAAACACAAAAAATAAACGATTTTTTTCCTAATTGCTATATAAAGGAGGGTCATATTGGAATAATACAAAGCCTGAGATGATAAAAACAAAACATTCACTGACGTTAATCGAAGTCTTAGTAGGATTTGCCTTATTTGCCGTTTTAATGACGGCTTTGATGATGTCGTTTAAATCGATCTCGCTGAATCACGCGCACATCCAATCAGCCGGGCATCATACGGCAGCAAAGCGGCATGCCTTTTATACCCTCTCCTATTTCTTCGATAAAATTGTCGATAGGAACACCTCAACACTGCAAATTGAATCCACCCCTTTTGGCCCTCGCCTCTCCTTTATTTCGGGTGAACATATCGATCGGGACCCTCTTTTTTATGGAGAGCGATTGATTCAGCTCTATAGGGAGAATCGCCAACTCATCCTAGCTCAGTCTTCTTTAAAAAATAGCAACGCGGTTCGAAAAACCATCCTTTATGATGAGATTGATCATTTTGATCTCTCTTTTTTATATCCGGACCCAACTTTAAAAACCGGGATCGCCCAATACAAAAAAACTTGGGTCAAAGGAAGCATTCCATTTGCGATTGAATTGCAGATCACAAGACACAATCAGCCGACCTCTTTGACCCTCCTGACCCCTCCCGATTTGCAACCTAGACTCGGCATCCCATTAGAAAACAGCGATAAGGAAACTTAAAAGTGAATATCCTTATTTTTACGACCGTATTTGCCGTTTTAATCACGAGCCTTGTGGTGCGCATTGCTTCGACATCGGGCAGTGATTTTTATATCGCAGATCATTATGACGCCTATTTTTCAGCTAAACACACGCTTTATCAATCCATTTCAGAAGCCGAATATGAAAAAATTAAATCTGAACCAAAACCTCGGGAACCTTCTGAACCAAAAAAAACAAGGCCATCCAAAGCAACAGGCTATGTTGCTCAAAAGAGGCATCCCGGATCTGATCGAACAAAATTTAATCTCTCATTTCTCTTTGAAGCCAATCCGGAAAATAGAGCGATCTGCCGTCAAATCTTCCTTAAACTCTATCCCTCTCTAGAAAAACAACCCGATCGCCTTGAAAATCTTTTAAATGCCATGTACGAGATCGGCACTACGCGCGCTAAGAAAGATTTAACAACAGACTTTGGAGATCTTTTAACCCTTCCCGATCCGGAAGGGCAACTTTTGTGCGATATGCTCGAAGGGAATATGACTCCCTATCATCCGCTGAAAGACTATATGTACTTAGCCCCACTTAAAGACCCTGAACCTTTATATTTCCGCTATACTTCTAAGTTACTTCTCGAAGCTGTCCTCCCTCCGAATATCACTGAGCAACTCTTAGGCCTTGAAAAGCAAAGTGAACACAAAGAAACGCCTGAACACCGTCTGGATCGGCTTCTCTCCTTTTTATCCGATGAAATGAAAAATCAAATCACGAGATTATTTTGCTTTCATTTCAGAAAAGAGAATAACACAACACTCAAAGCAAAACGCAATAAAAACGAACAAGAAGAATCCAATCAAAAAGAAATCGTTGTCTCACGGACTATTTCGAAAAAACCATAATATGTTGTCAAGTGTTCTTCAAGAAGAGGAAAAAATCGCTAATGCAATTGCTGATTCAGTAACCCCTTTTCCTCAGGCATTGGAAGGAATTCTTGGATTTATCCGCCGTCACACATCTATCAGCTCTTCTATAAAAGGGCTTAGACGAATGCTGGATACTTGCCGACATCAACAAATTTCAATGCCAAAATTTGAAGAATTAGATCATTTCTTCCGCGTAACGCTTTACCCAAAATCAACCAAAACCGTTCCTTCTGCTTCATGGCAAGAGCCGATTTTCCAGTATCTACAAAAGCATGACAAAATTACCGCTAAAATTGCTCAAGAAATCTGGCAAGTAACACGCCGTACCACCACAACACGTCTTAAAGAAATATGCCAGGAGGGATTACTTATAGAAATATCTACTAGCCCCAAAGATCCGCAAAAAGTTTTTGTGCTACCCACACATAGAAATTAACATAGAAGTATTAGAAGACTGAGCGCTTCCATGTTAAAAAACACTAAACCTTATCAATCTTATTATTAGATGATTGTATACCGCTCGTGATTCAAGAGTTGTTTTTTTGTCGCCATCAGATTGGCGCAAGATGAGTGGTGTAAGCTAGAAACGTCATGATAAATGCCGTTCCGTGATTCTTTTTAGATGTCACGCAGATTTCTCCATGGTGCTTCTCGATAATTGAGTGAACAATCGATAGACCGAGTCCGGTTCCCCCCAGTTTGCGAGAACGGTCTTTATTCACGCGATAAAACCGATCAAAAATATGGTTGAGATCGTCTTGTTCTATTCCAATCCCTCGATCCTGAATAGTCAGCGTCACTTTGGCCTCTTCTCTTTTAATTGTAACCGTAATATGCGCCGGTTTCAAAGAGTAGCGAATGGCATTTTCAAATAAATTCATGATCGCCTGCTCAAATAGATCGGGATCGGCTTCGATGAGAATTTCATCTTCATTTTGCAGCGTTTCAATACACACCTCGGGATGAATTGCCAAAATCGAATAGCTGCAACTTTCAATAAGGGAAGCGAGATCACAAGGGCGAAAAGAGAACTTTTTGCTATGGTCGAGGTCCGCTAAAAGAAGTAAATTCTTAACCAAGGCATTCATCCTTTCACAACTACGTATAATTTTATCCGTAATATCTTCGAGCATCGATTCGGAAACGGTAGGTAAATCCTTTAATGTTTCCGCAAAGCCCTTAATAATTGTGACGGGCGTTCTTAACTCATGCGACGCATTGGCAATAAAATCTTTCCCCATTTGAGAAATTTTATTGTTATTAGAAATATCTTGCATAATCAAAAGAATACGCGGCGGGCTCATGATCGGAGAAGCCGTGAGAGCCATTTGTTTCTTTTGATCCACATCAACCGTATCTTTTAACACACACCCCGCATCAAGCGCTTTGTGAATCAGGAAAAGAGCTTTTTTAATAATGGTGTGATTTTGCACAGAGGTATAGTTCAATAAATCTTTTTGACTCTCTTCAAATTTAACCTCCAATAGCAACTCAGCCATTTTATTCCATATGACGATGTTGCCATCAAAGTCAAAGACTATAATTGCCTCATCAAAGACATTGAGAATATGGAATAATCTTTGATGATCGATCAGCAAGACATTAGAATCGTCCCCTTTTTCCTCTTTTGAAGGCGTTTGCAATAGCAAATAGCAAATGACATTAATAGCGATAAAAAAGAGGGTAATTAAGAGAAAGCAAATCAGTTCAATATTGAGAAAAGCATATCGAACGGCTCCCTGCAACGAATAATAACTCTCGAGCGAAGCGAGCAATAAAATGATCAGCGCTAAAAAATAGCATATCGTTGTCACAACAAAAAACTTAGTTTTGAGTAGCATCGCCTAATATCCTTCCACCACTAACCCGTATTCTTCACTCATTCGGGCCGAATCATCTTCAATGATGAGTCGATATCATACCATTTCCGACGATAAATCCACTATTTTTAATATTTCATTAAGATTTTATAGCGATTTATAGCAAAATGGGGTGATTTTCATGCAATGGCATACTAAGATTGAGCATGAGTGATGAGAAAGACTTCAACGGGTTCGGAAAACCCTTTTAACGACATTTTTTCTAGAGCTTGTGTTTCAAAGCTCTGTTTAACGCCCGGACTCTCAAGCGTGCCGCGTGAGATTAAAATTTCGTGTGGTTTAGCTGCGGAGCAAAGACGCGCCGCTAAATTGACATTGGCGCCGAGAACGGTATAATTAAGGCGATTTTCCGCCCCCATGTTTCCTGCGACGACCAGCCCCGTGTGGATGCCAATCCCCATTTCGACCGGAACAAGATTTTGATTTTTGCGCTCTGCATTCCACTCATCGAGAACCTTTAAAATTTCAAAAGCACAAATAACCGCTTTTTTTGCCCCTTCTTCATCATTGATTGGAGCTCCAAATAGAGCCATCACTTCATCGCCGACAAATTTGTCAATCACCCCACTGTGTTGATCAATCGCATGTGAAATCTTGGTCATGCACGTGTTCAGCATATTAATCACATCATGAGGCTCCATATTCTCGGACATCTTAGTAAAATTGCGAATATCGGCAAACATGACGGTGACATTCTTCTCTTCTCCCCCGAGATGAATGGTCCCCGTTAAAATCTCTTTGGCAATTTCAGGAGAGACAACTTTATTAAGAACCCCCTGCACCTTATCTTTTTCCTTTAGTCCATCAATCATCTCATCAAAAACACGATAGAGCGTATGCACCTCATCTTTAGAGTCCCCTTTGAGCGTTGGAAGATGCACTTCACTCAAATGCCCATGTCTTAATACGCGGCAGGCATTGGCCAAATGAGAAATGGGATCCGTCATGTGCTTTGCAATTTTATTGAGAAAGAAAAAGACGAGAATCAATGCAATAAAGGCAATCACTTGCATTTGATGGCTAATTTTATGAATTAAGTTTTTGGCACTTTTTTGAATCGACATTGCCAATGAAAATTCGCGGTATTGAGGGGTCAATAAATAAAAATCGATATCCAATTCAGAATAGGGTGTGATTTTCATAAAGAAATAATCACCCCCTTCAAATGGAATAAAACCTGTTGTTTTGCCCTTTAATTCGTCAAAGGGAAGGTTTAATTTGGGGCCAATCAATTCTATCCCCTGGCGACTAAACCCCTTAATCACATGATTTGAAGAGCAGAAATAAATATCGGCCGCTGTAGCCAGCGCAATATTCTTTACTAAAGACTGAGCATCAATTGCTACGGATAATGAGCTGTTCAAATCAGGATTTTGTGTTGATTCCAGCCTCATCGTACGGCCAAAAAATATCCTCCCTTCACCATCACTCGAAACCGTCTTTGGGAATTCGGTTTGTCCATCTCCATGTAAAAAAATCGAGGTGCGGGTGAGCGTGCTCCTCATTGAATCGCTGAACACGTCTTGATTGAGAACGGCATAGCCACAGGATCCATTGGACTGAATCTGCACCATTCCCTTTGGGAAAAGGGCTTCCATCGGATCATCGCCGAGTAAATTCGTAGACAAAAATAGCGCCATATCTCTCACAATGGCAATCTCTAAATATCTGAGCATGTAGCGATCGATATTGTTAAATTGCTTATCTTGACTCAATAAAGTTTGGCATTCTTTATCTTGTATTTGATCCCCCTTCTCGCCATTAAAAAGGCGGCCCGCTATCAGCGCTTGCTTGGTTTGGCGCAAGTGGTTGATCAGCTCCTCAAGGCCACGCTTCATATAGGGGACACTTTGCATCTCTGTTTTTTTCACCATAGCATCCATATCGAGCTGCCTGATTTGCTCAGGTGTAAAGAGGAAAAATCGACCTCCCACATTATCTTGATCCATGGGCATGAATGAAAGTGTGTAGGGAATAGCGAGATAAATAGATGGTGGGGATGGATCATTTTGAATCGCAACTACTGAAAAATTCTCACTCTTTTCGAGTTCCACCCCAATGGTTGGCTTGAGTGGATCAACCGTAATCAGAGAGGCAATGCCCGATGCGCTTTTGTTTTCAATCCAATCGAGCCATTTATTTTGATTCAGTAAGGAGGCTGCAGCAAACCATGTCTGATTGAGCCGACCATCTTGTAAGGGGAGAAAATGGCGATATAAGAGCGGCGCTTGTTTGACTTGGTTTAAAATGACATAGAGGCGATCAAAGCAATCATCAATTTCACTTTGAATGTAGCTTTGAATTTCAAGCCGTTTTAGCTCTTCATTTTTGATGATTTCCTGATGGATTTCACTGCTTTGAAGCTCCAAACTTCTTGAAGTAATGATTTCTTCCAGAAATTGCGCTGCAACAAACGCGAAAAAAAACAAACCACCGATGAGAACATAAATCTTAGTGCGCAGTTGCATGAACGAGCCCTGTCTATTTCCCCTCTGATTATCACGGATATCAACATTTGTCTATACCGGAAAAAAAAGATGCGCTTTTTCATGATCCATATAAACCATGTTCTCATAGCGCACGCCGCCAATATTGGGTAAATAAATCCCCGGCTCTATCGTGAATACCATCCCCTCTTTGAGCACACCTGCGCTCGATTTTTTGGGTCTTAGAAAGGGAGTCTCATGAACCCACAAGCCAATACCGTGACCAAGGGAGTGGATAAATTGTTTATCATAGCCATAATGGCGAATGACGTCGCGGGCAGCGCGGTCTATATCGGCAATCGGAGTTCCTACTGTGCACGCTTTCAGCGCCTCATCATGCGCCTGCTTTGCAATGCGGTAGAGTTCGGCGATCTTTGAGGGCATTGTATCCAGACAAATCATCCGTGTCATATCGCTACAATAGCCCCGGTATTTAACTCCGAGATCGAGAAGAAGCGGTTCATCTCTCTTCAACCTTCTCTCTTTGGGACGGTGATGGGGAATGGCAGCATGTTCATTGATCGCTACGATGGGGCTAAAAGAGTGCTCTTCTCCCCCCTTTTCTCGCAAAACCCTCTCAAACTCCCTTGCAATGTCAATTTCACTCATTCCCTCTTTGATCCACCGTTTCAAATGCTCATAGGAATCATAAACAATGGTTGCCGCTTGATTGAGTAATTGCCATTCATCAATGGTCTTGATTATGCGCATTTCTTGCAATAACGATGAAGGAACAAGTCGAATACAGCCCGATTCTGCACACTGTTTTTTTAATTCCAGATAGGCTGAATGTGTGATCATATCAGGATCGAATCCAAGCCTTATTTTCTTGGGCGTAGAAAAATGAAAAATCCCTTTTTTCATTTTTTGGACGTTAAGCCACTCAACTCCGTCACATTCGGGAATCGACATTTCGGCAAGATATAGGACATGCTTTTTGGGCGTTATGAGGAGATACCCGTTTGAGAGGGAAACCCCGGTTAAATAAAAGAGATGGGTCTCATCGGTAACGACAAACGCATCGAGCTTCGCTTGAGCTAAGGAGAGAGAGAGTCTTTTTATCCTTTCTTGTGACATGGAAACTCCTCAAAAAACCGGGGGAAATCCTCATGGCGAACAAGGCCAAGCGTAGGTTGTCCGGTTGGGCTTAAAAAGGGCGATGCGCTTTGCATTAATTCAACGAGCGCCATATGAAGATCCGTCTGGATGCGATTGACATAACGGCTTGCGACTTCGGCAATATGTTTTAAACGCATCTCTTCGATCTGTCTGTGTCCGATGGTTTCAATCAAATCAGTGATCAATTTTTGCATATCCTGTTGTTCAAAAAATGCGGTTAAACTTTCAATAATAAAACAATTCTTACCAAAAGAGCGCATCCCAATTCCCAATTTATCCAGCAGAGGCAAAATATCCACTAGCATCATCGATTCATGATGTGAAAATTCAAGAGTGATCGGAAAGAGAAGGGCTTGAATGGGCATTTTCTCTTTTTTCCCTGTCAGTGACTTATACAGCGTATCATAAGCCAAGCGGCGAGCAATGTTTTGATGATCGCAAAAAAGAAGGCCCGGATCAAATGCATGTTTTGAAAATACTTCATTAAAAGCAGGCGTATCCACGATAGATATCCCTCCCCAAGTCATGAGGGGTTTAATCCTCGCCTCCGGTTGAATTGAAAAAAACGAGACTTGTTCGTAGGGCGTTTCTTGAAAAGCCATTTTTTCAAAAGGGGCAAAATCTTGAGGCATATCAATAGGATCAAAGTCGATTTCAATGGATTCATCCATTCCCGGTTTGATCTTTTCATGCTTTGCAAGCGCCTGCAAAGCAGCTCTTTTTAGCCGCATGACAAGCTCTTTTTCATGCGATAGCCTCACTTCTCTTTTTTGAGGATGCACATTCACATCAATATAGCTCGGGTCGACAGTGATCTGTAATACGAAAATCGGATGTTCTCTCGTCTCGAGCCGCGTTGAAAATGCCTCTTGCAATGCACCGGAAATCAAATGAGAGTAGACAGCGCGTTGATTGATGAATAGATATTGCCCCGCTCGGTTGAGCCTTGATTCTGAAGGCAATCCAACCATTCCATAGATCTTGATGAGATCATCTTCATACTCAATCCTACATCCTTTTTCGACATAGTTGGAGGGAAGCACATCGCGAATGCGCAAGGCCAAATGCTCTTCAAATGTCCCATTACGACTTGCAATCGCCGTAATCACCGGTTCGCCATTTGCAATCAGCTTAAACGTGACATTCGGGAAAGCGAGCGAGAGCTTTGTCACTACTTTTGTGATCTCACTCATTGAAGCCGCGACCGATTTTTGAAATTTCTTCCGAGCAGGAACATTGTAAAAAAGAGCCTCAACATCGATTGTGGTCCCCCTTTTGCGCGCGGCTTCCTTCAATTGAATTTGCCCGTCTATGACAATCTGAGTCGCAGGCGCCTCTTCTTTTGCATCTCGGTGTTTAGTCAGAAGTGAAAATCTCGAAATCGAAGCAATGGATGAAAGGGCTTCCCCTCGAAATCCCATGGTTTGAAGCGATGCAAAATCATCAACTCCTTTTAATTTAGAAGTGGCGTGCCTCTCAAAACAGATGAGTGCATCCTCGCGCACCATCCCCTCTCCATCATCGACAATGCGGATGCTTTGATATCCCCCATTTTGCACTTCGATCGTGATATTTAATGCACCTGCATCGATCGCATTTTCAACGAGCTCTTTTACAACACTTGCGGGATTTTCAATCACTTCTCCTGCAGCAATTTTATCAATTGTCGAGGAGGTGAGTCGTTTTATTTTTCCGATCATGAGACTTGTTTCATTAATAGATTTAAATCTTATTTTTTAGTATAAGTATCTACAAATACTACCTAATATTATTTTCTCAATGCAAGGAAATTAAATGCATTTTAAAAACACATGGGACCTATCAATTTTTTTCAATGATACTTCCGTGGAAAATGTTCTTAAATCTCTGATCAAGCAACTGAAGACCTTATCTCATATTTCCGATCTCGAATCCTTTATATTATCACTTCAAGAGGCCGATAAACAGTTTAAGGAATTGCAATCCTATATTTTATGTTTACAATCTGAAAACACTCAAAATAAACAAGCCGACGCCCTCTACTTCATCATGCTCGAAGCGCAGCAACATTTAAATGATGCTTTTAATCAACTCGAGCAGCAGCTAGCCCATACGCCTCTCGAAGAGCTCCTCTCGTCTCCCGCCCTTCAACCCCTCACTTTTTTCTTAAAAGAGAGGCATGCTCTTGCCGCTTTTAAACTCCCTTTTGAATATGAACAGATTATCAATGCCCTTGAACCCGATGGCTTTCACGGCTTTTCAAGCCTGTATGATCATTTGAAAAATCTAATCCGAATCCCTTCATATGAAACAAAGGAACTCTTGTCCTATCCCGAAGCGGAAAATCGCCTTTCCGACCCCAATCGCCTTGTGAGGCAGCACACGCATAGAGCTCTAATGAGCGCCTTCGAAAAATATGAAGATCTTTATGCTGAAGCGCTCAACCACATTAGCGGATTTCGCCTTAAGACCTACGCACTGCGCCACTGGGATCATTTTTTAGATGAGCCGCTGCGCCTCAATCGCCTCTCACACAAAAGTCTAGAGGCTCTCTATACCGCCATCCAATCGATTCAGCCTTCTTTTGAAGACTTTTTTATGACAAAGGCGCAACTTTTAAATATCGATCAAGTCTCTTGGTATGATATTGAAGCCCCTATTAAAGAAAATGAACCCACATATTCTTTTGAGGAAGGAGCTGAGATCATTTTAAAAGCCTTTGGAAGCGTTAGTCCACAATTAAAGCAATTTGCGAAGGGAATGCTAGAGTCGTATTCAATCGATGCACAAGAGCGCCCTCATAAGCGTGCAGGCGGTTTTTGCACATCGTTTCATCAGGCTAAACAAACGCGCATTTTTATGAGCTATCAGGGGACCTTTGTTAATATCATTACCTTAGCTCATGAACTTGGACATGCCTTTCATGCCCATGTCACGTTTGATCTACCACTATTTAATCAAGATTACCCGATGAATCTCGCTGAAATGGCTTCAACGATGTGTGAGCAAATTGTTCTTGATTATTTGATTAAAGAGAGCAGATCCAAGCAAGAGCGCCAAATCCTTCTCGATAAAAGAGTCTCTCGCGATATCTCCTTTCTAACCAACCTCGTGTCCCGGTTTTATTTTGAGTGCGATGTGTATGAAAAAAGACAACAGGGATATCTCGATGCCAATACGCTGAGCGACATGATGCTACAGGCACAAAAAAAAGCATTTAATCATGGTCTTGATGAATACTGCCCCCATTTTTGGGCTTCGAAACTCCACTTTTATTTCACTGATATCCCCTTTTATAATTTTCCTTATACCTTTGGATTTTTGTTTAGTCTAAGCACCTATTTAATTTTGATGAAAGATCCCTCTACTTTTGAATCGCGCTACATTGACCTGCTTCGCGATACGGGGATCATGACAAGCGAAGAGCTCGCGCAAAAACATCTCCATCTTGATCTCTTTAAAGAGACTTTTTACCAACCTGCTCTTTGCGCTATTCAAAATAACATTCAAGAATATAAAGAAGGGGCCTTATGAAACGATCACTACTTCCTATCCTCTCTCTCTTTTCCTCATTGATATCTAGTCACGCCGATGAAGGGATGTGGACTTTTGATCAATTACCCCTTACACAAATCAAAATGCGCTATCAAGTCGATCTGACAGAGCAGTGGATTGAGCATGTACAACAATCCTCCCTACGCATCAGTTTAGGCGGATCGGCCTCCTTTGTTTCTCCCAATGGATTAGTGATGACAAATCACCATGTCGGATCAAAAGCTATTTACAATTTATCACAAGAAGATTGCAACCTAATAGAAGAGGGATTTTATGCAAAAAGCCATGCTGAAGAATTGAAATGCCCCAATGTGTATATCGATCAACTCATTGCCATTCACGATATCACAGGAAAAGTCAATGCAGCGTTGACTCCTTCAATGAGTTATGCCGATAAGGAGGTGAAGCGCAAAGAGCTCCTCGCTCAGCTCAAAGAAAAAGCTCAGACAAAAACAGGTCTCCAAGTCCAAGTCGTCACTCTCTATCAAGGGGGAAAATACCAACTCTATTTTTATAAGCGCTTTACGGACGTGCGCCTCGTGATGGCTCCTGAAAAGGCCATTGCTTATTTTGGGGGCGATATTGAAAATTTTGAGTTTCCCCGCTACGACATGGATTTTTGCTTTTTCAGGGTTTATGAAAATGAAAAGCCCCTATCGACATCAAATTACTTTAAATGGAGCCCCTGTGGCCCTACTGCGGGTGAGCCCCTATTTGTGATTGGCAATCCCGGAAGCACGCGGCGTATCTTTACCGTTGCACATAAAAAATTTATGCGTGATGAATCACTCCCCCTTGCCTTGCACTTCATCGATAAAAGACTACAAAGTTTAAATCAATATGCCGCCATTGATGAAGAACATCAACGCCAAGCAGAACAAATGATTTTTTCATTGAAAAATGCCCAGAAGGTCTTAACTGCCGAAAGCAAAGGCCTCAATGAAACCCCGATCCTACAAAAAAAAGAAGCTGAAGAAAACGAGCTTCTCTCTTCTTTAAATAGTGAAGAAAAACAACCATGGGAACAAATCAACGCGGCTTTGATCCAAGTCAAACCCCTCTATCCCCAATACTTTTATTTGGAAGGGATCAATATGCGCCTCTCACAAGCTTATTCGCAAGCGCGTACTCTAGTGAGACTAAGCGAAGAGTATGGCAAGCCCAATGATCAACGCCTTCCCGAATATCAAGAAACCGAACGGCCTACGATTGAGCGCTCTATCCTTTCAACTGAGCCCTATTATCCCGATCTCGAAGCGATGCTTCTGGCTGAAAGTTTAAATGATTTACAACAACAACTTGGCGACAACGACCCTACTATCCGCTCAATTCTAGGGAATGAAACCCCCGAACAAAAAGCCAAGGAAATCATCGATCACTCACAAATTGGGTCGATAGAATTCCGAAAACAGCTCCTTGAAAACCCCTCTTTAGTCGCAACAAGCAGTGATCCGATGATTGTCTTGGCGCGCACGCTTGATCCTCATGCACGTGCAGTGCGCTTAAGTTATGAAAATCAGTTCGACAGCATCAAACAAGAAAGTTATGCCCAAATCACACAGATTCTCTATGAGCGCTATGGCGATCGACTCTATCCCGATGCAACATTCACACTCCGCCTCTCTTATGGGCAGATGAAGGGATATGATGAAAAGGGGTGCTGGATCCAACCGACAACCCACCTCAAAGGCCTCTTTGCCGAAAGTGCGCTGCATTGCAATATGCCCCCCTATCGCCTTCCCGATCGCTGGTCCAATCTCGAAAAAAAACTCAACCGGAGCGCCTTTGTTAATTTTGTTTCAACCAATGATATCATTGGTGGTAATTCGGGAAGCCCTATCATTAACCAAAAAGCAGAAATAGTCGGACTCATTTTCGACGGCAATAAAGACTCTCTTCTATGGGATCTGGAATACTCCGATGAAACAGGCCGCGCCGTGAGCGTCCACTCGCTGGGGATCCTGTACGCACTCGAACACGTCTATCATGCGAAGAGCCTCGTTAAAGAGATTGATGCTGCACGCTCAAAACAATAACGCGATGGCACACTAACCGGCATTTACAAATGGTATAACCTGAACTTTGACTTTGCTGTAACGTTACATATGATACCTTCAGATCTAACCCAACTGATGAGCTATATCGGCTAAGATCATTGATTTTATTTCTTCGTCAGAGATCGAATGGGCAATTTCAAGCGCTCGTGCCGTCTCTTTCGCTTCAACATATAATTGGGCTATAGCCACTAAGCAAAGATGATTTGCATCTGCTGCCGTCGTCAGCAATCGAATCGGCCACCGCAAAGGCTTGCGCTAGAACCATACGAGCTCGCTCTAGATCTTTGGCTTCAATATATACCCGGGCTATACAGTTAAGGGTCGATGATTTTAAATATGCGTCGGCTATCGAATCGACAATTTCAAGAGCTCGATCTAACAGCATATAAACTCTCTCTAAATTTCCGGTGCAAATATATGCTCGGGCTATAGCGCTAATGACCTCTGACTTTGAAGCTGCGCTAGAAATCAAATCAGCAATTTCAAGCGATTTCTCTAAATCTCTTATTTCAATATATCTGCGGGCTACACAAGTAAAGGAACATGATTTTTTGTCCGAATCAGAAATGGAATCGACAATTTCAAGCACTTCTTCTATACGCATACGAACTCGTGCTTGATCCCATGTTTTATAGTACTCTGCTAGGGCCAGATTTAAAAGAGTGGATGTTTTTTCAGCCGGATCAGAAATCGAATCGGTAATTATCGCAAGAGCTTTCTCTAAATCTCCGGCTTCAATATATGCTTGGACTATATCCCGAAAGGCCAGTGTTTTTACGAGTGGACCGGAAATCGAATCGGTAATTATCGCAAGGGCTCCCTTTAGATCTCCGGCTTTAGTATATGGGGAAACTATACTCCGAAGAATCCCACCTTTTAGAGGGTCACTATCATGAATCGAATCGGCAATCTTAAGAGCTTGTCGCAAATCACCTGCTTCAATATATGCTTGAGCTATATCGCAATAAATCTCCGCTTTTAGACGTTCATGCTCATGAGGAATCAAATTGGCAACTTCAAGGGATCTCCTTACCCTCCCTGCCCGGATATATTGTTTGGCTATAGTACAAAGCTCGACCGTTTGCAATCCCTTATATCTAAGGCTTGTTATTATGTCTTGAAATAGGTGGGGAAATTCTTCAATTACCTTATATAATGATATTTTAGCTTCATCATTAAGAGAGCTCAAAATACCATGCATTGCTTTTTTATGCTCCATGGTCCTTTTAAAAGGCTGTTCCGTATCGTTCGCAATTCCCCGAAATTTTACTCGATCCTCAGGAGATATTTTATCTCCAAAGCACTTGATAATAGCTTCTATGAACCTCTTCCTTGAATTTGTTAAACACTGAATTGAATATGTGTTCCATCGCTTACTGACTATGCCGAGCCGGCCGAGATCAGAAAGAGGTAAAAATTCACAGATATTGCTTTTAACTCTATCTGATACCATGCCGAATGCATCTTCAGCCAATGCAACATGAACCATTTCCGGCGGACTAATTGGAAAAACTGCCATCATCACCCCTCAATTTAACATGTATACCGCTCGTCATTCAAGGGTTGTTTTTTTGTCGCCGGCATCCCAGCTCGGTCGATTTACCTCACCTCTGCCTATTGTCAATAGCGCGCCCTTTCAGGTAGAAGGACCTTCGGCCCGATCGACCATCGCTATAGCCGGCTTCTAAAAATTCCAACTCTTGAATCACTCCCGGTATATTAAAATACTAAAATCTTTTAATAAGAAATTATTATTATAATAACATTAACATCTGTCAGAAAACAATAATCCCTAACAGTATACCAAATTGCAGCCATTCCCACTAGAAAAACTATAACCACCTGCATGTATACCGAAATGAGTTGAAAAATTGGGGTTTTAGAAAAACTCTGTTTTTTGTATGCTGCTTTCGTGTTTTTCTCAAAAAGGATGTTGATATGCGCCTAGAAATTGACTGCAGCTGGAATGGCAGCGCCGCAAGTGCGAAGCATATCATCCGCTTTGATCACGCTCCGAAAAGCCTTTTCAATATGCAAGAGGAGGAGATTATCTCTCTTCAGATGAAGATGAAACAGCTTGCCGAAGTGGGCCCCAGCTATCTCGAGGCCTTTGAGGGGGCATGTATGGGGCATCCCAAAAGCCTTTACGCCGGCTACCTCCTCAATCAGGTCTACCAGTTTTTCCAATTGCATGATGAGTCGCTCGAATGGATCCATGCCCTATTTAAAAAATTCCCAGGCCAACTCATTTCCCGTTGTTTAATTGCTAGCATCCATCTCAAAGATGGAGATACTGAGGCATTCTGCCGCGATTTAGAGAATCGACAGGTGTTAAGAGCGCTTTTCCCGGAGAGAAAACAGTTTTTTTTCGAAGAAGCGCTTCTCTTCCATGGGTTGTGGGCAAAGGTTTTCCATCTACAAGGGGATGGCATTCAAAGCACCAAGCATCAAAAACTGTGCGGATATATTGCCCATAGCTTTCAGCTTTTACATGTCTCTTGAACCTATCTCACTAAAATTACCTGCGTATTTCTTGATGATTTTCAACTTAAATCTAAGTGACTGTCTACGAAAATTTTAATTTGATATACTTGTTAGTCTCAAAAGGAGGTTGATACTATGCAAGTTAAAAAACGTAAGGCCTACACAAGTGACCTGTCGGACGAGGAGTGGAACAGAATCAATCACCTAATAAAGCAGGGGATGCTTATTACGGTCCAAAGGCCCATACGAAGTTTTCTAGGCGAGAGATGTTGAATGCGATGTTTTACATTTTGCGCACGGGGTGTCAGTGGAGAGATATGCCGAATGACCTCCCTCCCTGGAAAGCAGTATATGCCCAATTCATGAGATGAAAGGAGAAGAATTTGTTCAGAGAGATACATAATTATCTACGAAGGACCTTACGAGAAGCTTTGGGGAAAAGCGCAGATGCCTCGGTGGGCATAGCAGATAGTCAAAGTGTAAAAACAGTCGAAAAAAGAGCGCTGTGGATATGACGGGGATCTGATGGTGGGGATCTTTTAGTTTGGTGTAACGTTACATATGAGAAACAATAGAGCCCGCAACCTGTTGTGGCTCGATCCATTTTCCATGGGCACGGATGAGATCGATGAGTTTATGGTCAGCTTCAGCGTGATCGATGTTGCGCTCAACGCATGTCTTTCCCACATAGAGATCGATTTTACCCGGCCTAGAACCGACATATCCAAAATCAGCATCAGCCATCTCACCCGGACCATTGACAATGCACCCCATGATCGCGATTTTAACTCCGGGCAAATGGCTTGTGCGATCACGAATACGCGCAGCGACATCCTGTAGGTTGAAAAGAGTGCGCCCGCAACTTGGGCATGAAATAAATTCCGTTTTGACAGTGCGCAGGCGCGATGCTTGCAAAATATTAAAACTAAGCTGACGCCACTGCATTAAAGAGCCGGTGCCGCGTAAAACAATACCATCTCCAAGACCGTCACACAAAAGCGAGCCGCATTCAGCAGAAGCTCTCATCACAATATCCTCCCACTCTCCCTCATAATGGAAATGGAGTAGAACGGGAACTTGACAGTGATTGAGTTGTAACCAATCAAAAAATTGCCGTGCAAAAAAGAGTCGATTTTCAACCGGTGGAGCGAGCAATATTCCCTTCAAGGGCAGCTTTAATAACAAATCCCAATGCCGACCATCTTCTACGCGCACATATTCGGTTAATGGATCAAGTGCGCTAAATTGTTCCTTCAAATTGAGTTCATTTAAAGAGGGCAAAAAGCAAAGTGTGGGTAGGGCGCTTCTTAAAGTGTCATCAATCACAAAATCAACATTTGCAATCTGTTCGTCATCCATCGAGCGCATCTCTGTCAAATCAAGCCCCACACTTGCCTGTGGATGTAGAATGGATCCTTTTGGGATCGTGGAGTGGCGTTTCTCATAGACAAATGGATTGCGATGCTTTTCTATAAAAGGGACCCCTTGCATGTGTTGGTACTTCTCTGCAAGGTCTTTGAGTCGCCGGCATGGATCGATCTCATGCTCGGGCTCTTCCGTGAGGGAAACACGGATCGTATCACCAAGGCCATCGAGGAGTAATGAACCGATTCCAATCGCTGATTTGACTCGCCCATCTTCACCTTCGCCCGCTTCCGTTACCCCCAGATGCAGCGGATAATCCCAATTGAGCTTGATCATTTCAGCAACTAATAGGCGATATGCTTGAATCATCACGAGGGGACTTGATGCCTTCATTGAAAAAATCAGCTCATGAAACTCATATTTGCGTGCAATATGCGCATACTCCAAGGCCGACTCAACCATCCCTTGAGGCGTATCTCCATAGCGATTCATAATTCGATCGGAAAGCGAGCCGTGGTTACATCCAATGCGCATCGCTCTTTTTAATGCTTTGCACTTCAAAACAAGAGGGGCAAACTTCTCTTCGATGCGATCTAACTCTTCTCGATAACTCTTGTCGGTATAGTCAATGTGTTTAAATGTAGCTCGCTTGTCCACAAAATTGCCGGGATTAATCCGCACCTTGTCGACAAAATCGGCCACAATCATGGCTGCAGGGGGATAAAAATGAATATCAGCGACGAGAGGAATATCGAGGTTGCGCTTCAGCAATTGATTCTTAATTTCTTCGCAGGCAAAAGCCTCTTTTTTCCCTTGAACGGTCAAGCGCATAATTTCGCACCCGCTATCGTATAACCGAATGATCTGATCTACGCTCAGAGCGACATCATCGGTTGGCGTGGTTGTCATGGATTGAATGCGGATAGGATGAGAGCCCCCGACAATCACTGATCCCACAGCGACCTCTCGAGTGATTCTCCGACGACAGGCTGATGTTGATTCCGAATACCTCATAATATAGTTAGAATAATCAAATCTATCTACAAAGTAAAGGAAAACTACACAACATCTTTAAAAACCATTAACATAATTAATTTTGTAAATATTTCTTTTTAATATTTCATTTATTTTAATCAACTGCATTGATAAAAAAAAGAAAATACGACAGTTTAATTAGGTTGACAAGGCGATGAAAACACTATTTTACTTGATGACACTTCTTGTTCTTTCTATAGGAGCTTGGTGGGGAGATCGTACTCACCCGGAATATCGAGCTAAAGTCATCGACTTCTTTAGCCCCGATAATTTCAATACACTCGAAGTAAAATATACCGCCGAACAGCTGATGGACACTCAGATGTTTGCTCTTCTCAAATCCGATGAGCACCGTTATCTCGATCCCGAAACCAAATACTATCCTTACCTCCTCATGGAAGTTAAATATCCCGTTGACGAGAGAACAACCAACGAAGGGGTGATTCTCTGGGATATGATTGACGGAGAAATGGTGATCAATGAACAAAACTGGGAAAAAACATCGGGCTTTGGCGATTGCATCAAAGCAAAAGTCGATAAAAGCGAATTCAAAATTATTAATTTGCTCGCGCAACGCGGCGGCAATATGGATCGCGATACCCTCTCTAAATATTTGCGCGTTGAAAATGAAATTCTCGATGGGTGGATTGAGAGTTGTCGACAAAAAAAACTCATCGTTCAATCGGGGAATGACTACCGACTGCACATGCAAACGCCCCGCCTGCATGTGATTCCCGAAACCCATGTGAGCGATAAACTTGTGACTAAAACATTTCGCAAGGGAGGACGAATCCCTAGACGTTTCTCCCCTGCGCAAATCAAACGCATTTCCGAAGCTGCTTTTGGAAGTGACTTTGTCGTGCGCAAAGCAACCAAAGTTTTTCTTCCCGTTTGCACCATCAGTGTTGAAAATCCCGACGGTTCCATGCACACCAGTTATTGGAATACCCTCAATGGGAAAGAACTCTCTTTTTATACCCTATTTGAGTAACTCACCTCCCGCAAATAAAAATACAAGTTGCAGACTATCTACCGGATTGTTAAAATCCTTTGAGCATACAACTTAGAGGCTATCTCCTAAGTACCCGGATTATGTTTATAGCATAAAATCATGGAAAGATGGCTGAGTGGCCTAAGGCACGTCCCTGCTAAGGACGAGTACTCTCTGGGTACCGAGGGTTCAAATCCCTCTCTTTCCGAAATGTAGAGCCTCGAGATTTTCTCGAGGCTCTTTTTGTCCAACAGCAATGCGAAAAACAGCTTCGTATTTGAGTATTGTATTTTTCTCGCACTTACATTACCTTCTGATAAGGAAATTCCCATTATTATTTTGCCATTATGACTGAAGAAACCGATAAAAAAGTCCTTAAAAAAATTAAAATCGCCCCCAATTCCAAAGAATCTGAAATGATGGTTTTGGGCTGTATGCTAACAAGCGTAAACAGCCTCAATATCGCTGCCGACTCCCTCTCTCATAAAGACTTTTACTACTATGAGCATCAAACCATCTTCAGCTGTTTGCACAATGCCTATAAAAGCGACCGCTCTGCGGACGTTCACCTCATTTGCGAAGAACTCAGGCGCATCGAGAAGCTTGAAGAAGTAGGCGGTCCTCTTTACGTCACGACACTCGCCCAATATGCCGGAACATCTGCTTATATCGAAGAATATATCGAAATTGTCAAAAACAAGTCGCTTCTGCGCAAAATGATTGAAGCGGCACAAGGTATTGAAAAAAAATCTTTTGATGAACCAAAAGATGTCTCTTCTCTTCTTGACGAAGCACAAAACACCCTTTTTGTGATTAGTCAAGATGCCAATCAAAAAGAAGGGCTCTTGATCAAAGACCTTTTGGACGGGAAAAGCAGCAAGGAAAAGCTCCCCTATCTCAAAGAACTTCAAGCAAGGCAAGAAAACTATTACAATCGTGAACCGGGCGAAACACCGGTAACAGGCCTTCCCACCCATTTCAAAGATCTCGACACCATGATTAATGGACTGAACCCGGCGAACTTGGTGATTATTGCAGGGAGACCTTCAATGGGAAAAACGGCGCTTGCGATCAACATGGTTGAACGCATCGCAATCAAAAATAACGAAGCAGTTGCCATCTTCTCACTTGAAATGACATCGGAAGAACTCATTCACCGAATGATCTGTTCACAAGCCGAAGTCGAGTCGGATAGAATCAGAACCGGCTCTCTTGATGGAATGGAGTATCAACGCATCGTTGAAGCGGTTAATAATCTTAAAAAACAAAAAATTATTATTGACGATCAACCGGGGCTCAAAATCACGGATTTACGCGCTCGCGCTCGACGATTAAAAGAAATTTATGACGTCAAATTGCTCGTGATCGATTATATGCAGCTTTTATCAGGGGCAAAAACCTATTATAATCCCGAAAATCGCCAGAGTGAAATCTCCGAAATTTCAAGGATGCTCAAAACCCTTGCTCGAGAACTCAATATCCCCATTATTTGCGGCTCTCAGCTTTCGAGGAAGGTCGAAGAAAGAGCGGGACACCGGCCTATGCTCAGTGACTTGAGAGAATCGGGCTCGATCGAGCAAGATGCCGATATTGTGATGCTCCTCTTTAGACCCGAATACTATAATCCTCAACACAAGCCGGGGCTTGCCGAGATTATCGTGGCTAAAAACCGGCATGGTAAAGTGGGCAGCGTCAACCTCACCTATCGCAAATCATTGGCCCAATTTCAAAATTATACCCCTATTGAACCTGAAGAGCCCAACACAAGCGCATCATCCTTTGCCGCCTTTTCCCCTTAAAATAAAGCCATTTTCTTGCTTAACCAAATATTTTTTACATCATATTCCATTGAATATCAGCTATTTACGAATACTATGCAATTTTCGATTGCACAGTATTGCACAGTAAATTGCACAGCTGTGCTATCATAGCCGCATATGATTGAGCAGCTACTAGCCGAAAACGAAGGCAAAACAATTGAATTCAAAGAGACGGCCCGTTCTTTAGGCGGGATTATGAAGACGGTGGTCGCTTTTGCAAATAGCGCTGGAGGCATCATTGTCATTGGGGTAAAAGATAAAACCAAAGAGCTGGTAGGGCTCCCCCAGATTCTGTCTGAAGAAGAACGGCTTGCAAATGCGATTACAGATAGCGTCCTTCCTCTCCTTACTCCCGATATCGAAATTCAGTCTATTCGGAATAAGGAGTTGCTGATTATCCGAGTTGCTCACAGCATAGGCCCCTATTATTTGAAATCTGAAGGACCTGAACGGGGCGTCTATGTGCGATTTGGGTCTACAAATCGCTCAGTTGATGCTGAGATGCTTGATTCATTGCGTCTTTTAGCCAAAAAGGTCTCTTATGATGAGCTTCCCCACCCGAAAGGAAAACTAGACACAGAAGTTATAAAAGATGTTTTTGAGTGGGTAGGGAAACGGCCAACAGCTACAGCACTGGAAAATTTGGGAGTAGAAACTTCTAGCAGTGGGAAAAAATACCCAAGTAATGGGGGAGTGCTTTTATTTGGAATCAATCGGATGCAGCTTTTCCCTGATTCACTAGTGCGATGCGCCCGTTTTGCCGGCTCCAATCGAGAGAAGATCTTGGATCAGGCCGATATCAATGCCCCTCTTCCCTTAGCAGCAGATCTTATCATAGCTTTCATTGAGCGAAACATTTCAAAAGAAGGTCGAATTGGGCGCATGCAGCGCGAAGACATTCCCCAATACCCTTCCGTAGCGATCCGGGAAGCTGTGATGAACGCTTTGCTTCATTCAGACTATGCTATGACCGGATGCCATATTCAAATTGCTATTTTTGATGATCGCATAGAATTTACAAATCCTGGAGGGCTTCCATTCGGACAAACAATTGAAAAGGCTCTTGCCGGGTCTTCAAGAATTAGAAATCGTGTTATTGCTCGTGTTTTTCGGGAGTTGCATCTCATAGAACAGTGGGGATCTGGGTTTCGACGTATTGTGGAAGCGTGTCGAGGGCAAGGGCTTAAACCTCCTCTTATGGAAGAACTAAACAACCAGTTCAGACTCGTTCTTTACTCTGAACAAATCGAAGAAATGATCGTATTGCCATGGATACAAAAACTCCTCGAATATCTAAAAAAAGAAAGCGAGATCAGTGCAAAAACGGCTATGAAACTCTGGGAGGTCTCCTCTCGAACGGCTAGGAGTCGTTTAAAACGGCTTCAAGAACAAGGGATTATTGTTCGTATTGGTACATCAGAAAGCGATCCGAGCGCCTCTTACATATTAGCAAAACGATCTTCATAATATATGTTTGATCCACTGTCCTGCCATATCGCTACCCTGTGATAATGGTATGTAGGCTCTGAGTAACATCGGATGAAGAGTTAGAATTCATAAGAGCACTCTTTTGGTTTAGAAGGAGGGGATTTTACCAAATTGTCGCTTTATTTAAAGCGCTTAAATGTTCTCCAAAGCATTTTGGCCTATCTGAATAATTGGCCAGCGCAGTGATCAGTTATTCTTGACTACAAGAGGAACGCCATAAGGGCGCAGAGCATTTACATGTATGGCTGGACGAACTAGAATCGGCGATTAATTTTTTAGAAATATCCTTATTGGTTTTGTGATGTTTGAGGCAATTATTTTAACGCGATTTAATAACTCTTTAAAAAAAGAGCCGTTGGATATCGGTCTGCTAGTAGAGTGCATGTTATTCTATGGGACAACAACAGTAGTACCTGATTTTCAGATTTTAGATCAGCTGTACCATTACTTTGGAGGTGAGAGACTTCTTCAACTGGTGCAGAAAAAATATTTGCAAGTAGTTTATTTAGAACACCCGATAGGTGTCTTTACTAATAAAGAAAATTCAGTTCAATCCGATAAGCACTCCATCCACCACCTCAGAGAAAATTAAGTCGACCATCGCTATAGCCGGCTTCTAAAAATTCTAACTCTTGAATCACTCCCGATATACCTTGGAATATGGGACTCACCTTTTTAAATAAAGTTTAATATATTCTGTAGTCTACCGACTATCATTTTCAATTGTTCAAACATCTTATCACTGATATATGGAATCTGCACAACCCTCAGGGGTCAACTTTTACCTGATCTTCCCTGCTACGGCAAACATGTCTTTACATTTTCTCCCTCAGAGGGTATGATGTGGCATCGTTTTATTTCAAAATGAGTAGAAAACATGGCATCAGTAAAGAAAAAGCGTCGCTTGAAGATCAACAAGCACAAGCGCAAAAAACGTAGAAGACGTGATCGTCACAAGAAAAAATAAGGCTTAGCCCTTCTTTCCCGACTTTGTGAAAAATGCGGGTTAGGAAAGACGCTGCTTTGCAGCGTTTTCCCTAAAGCATTTTTGATCCCTAATTCTCTTCAAAATTTAATTTGCTTCGACTACCCCTATAAGAAACAATGTGGACTTATCCCGAAAGTTATGATGTGATTGTCATTGGAGCCGGTCATGCCGGTGCGGAAGCGGCACATGCTGCTGCAAAAATGGGGGCAAAAACACTTCTTCTCACAATGACTCTCGATACGATCGGCAAAATGAGCTGTAATCCTGCTATCGGTGGAACTGCCAAGGGGCATATTGTCAGAGAAATCGATGCCTTGGGGGGCATCATGGGAAAAATTGCTGATCGCACGGGCATTCAACAACGGATGCTTAATCGCAGTAAGGGCCCTGCCGTCTGGTCTCCCCGTTCTCAGTCAGATCGAGCCCGCTATCATATTGAAATGAAACATTTCCTTGAAAACACCCCTAATCTATATATTAAGCAAGCAACCATTGAATCTCTTCACGTTGAAGACCAACGAGTTACGGGAGTTGTAACCCAGGAGAACATCCTATATAAGGGAAGCGCTGTGATCATTTCATCGGGGACCTTTATGCGGGGGCTTATCCATATTGGCGATGTCAATTATGCCGGAGGAAGGGCAGGGGATAAACCTTCTGTCGGACTATCCAAAAGCCTACAAGACTTAAACTTCACCCTAGGTCGCCTCAAAACAGGGACTCCTCCTAGAATTAACAGCCGCAGTATCGACTATTCGTCATTAGAAGAACAACCCGGGGAAGACGATGTCCGGTTTTCTTATGATGAGAAAGAGCCTAAACTTCCCCAAATCTCTTGCCATATCACCTATACGACACCTAAAACCAAAGAGATTATCCAAGCCAATTTACACCGCTCGGCAATGTATTCGGGGAAAATCCAATCGATTGGCCCTCGCTATTGCCCATCCATCGAAGATAAGATCGTCCGTTTTGCAGATAAAGAGCGCCATCAGATCTTTTTAGAGCCGGAAGGCCTTCTCACGAACGAAGTCTATGTCAATGGCATTTCATCTTCTTTGCCTTTCGATGTCCAACTCGAAATGATCCACTCCATTATAGGACTTGAAAACGCTGAAATTATGCGTCCCGCTTATGCGATCGAATACGATATGATCACAAGTGGACAATTGCGCCCTACGCTTGAAACGAAACGCATTGAACACCTCTATCTCGCCGGACAGATCAATGGGACGACGGGATACGAAGAAGCCGCAGCTCAAGGTCTCATTGCTGCGATTAATGCCGTTCAAAAGTTGCGAGGCCTCCCTCCATTCATCTTAAAACGTTCTGATGCCTATATTGGCGTGATGATTGAAGAAATTATTTCAAAACAGATCGAAGAACCCTACCGCATGTTCACCTCAAGAGCTGAACACCGCCTTCTTCTTCGACAAGACAATGCCGATTTGCGTTTGCGCAAAATGGGATATGAGCTAGGCCTTATTTCTGAAGAGCAATACCAACGCGTCTCAGTTAAAGCAAAAGCCATTGAAGAAATGCGCGCACTTTTCCATAAAACGATTAAAGAATTTGAGGGGCGCAATGTCTCACTCGCTCAACTGATGCGACGACCTGATATGAGCTATCAAGATCTTTTAACTCATTTTCCCCTATTTGTTAAAGACTACGGAAATGAAATCAACCGCCAAATTGAACTCGAGCTTAAATACGAGGGCTATATCGAGAGACAAAAAAAAGACATCGAAAAACTCGAAACGCTCGATCAGATCAACATTCCCACTCATGTTGACTACCGACAAATTGAGGGACTCAGGCGCGAAGCGCAAGAAAAATTGCAGCGCTTCACCCCTCACAATCTGGGCCAAGCTTCACGCCTAGCGGGTGTTTCCGTCGCTGATATTTCCGTCTTGCAAGTTTTCCTCAAGCGGCATCAACACCTCTGACGTTTTTTTTGTTAATCCATAAACTGTTTCGAGTGTCATCATTAAATCATCGTAATAGCTTTCAAAATGCTCCTCAGCCGGATTGAAAATAAAATCATGCTCAAATTGTTGAGCACGTTCATAGGAAAGGCGCACTTCTTTAAAGACTTGTTTTTGATTTTTAGAATTCATCCTATAATGCTCAAAATTTTCTACGTCCTCTTCTTGAGGGGTAATTAAAACATTAAATACCTGGAATCCCAATATCTGCATATGTTTGCGGAAGACAGGAATAATATATCCCAAATCCCCATCGATAATGAATAACTTGTTATGCAAGTTTTTTGTTAATAATCGACGAATAACATCTCCATAAAACCGATGAATCGCCCTCAATCCCATCATAAAACGTTGATCGGGATTTTTATTGTATTTCTTAAAGAGCTCGACCACCTCTTTCTCATTTAGGTAAATCCCATTCAGATCTCGCCTTAAGCATTGTGCTATTTTTGTTCGATCCTGTCCGGGCATTGAAGTAAATATCATGACAACCCCCGGATTGACAATATCAAGTTTGGGGCAATGAGAAACAAATTCTTCCACCATGGGATTTGCCATGAGGGGATAGTGCGCCAAGACTAAAAATAGCGCTAATATGAAACTTTTACCTAATCTTTGCATGACCTTCGCTCTACTTTTTGCTTCAATAAAAATACTTTTTTTTCTAATGAAGTAATTATGCAAATAATTCAAGATTTCACTCCACCACTTATTTTAATCTTCACGCGCGCCTCTCTTCACGTTCAATTTTTAAGAGAATGCCTGCGCAAAGGCAAGCAATACGATCTTGTCGAAGCAACAAGCGATCAAGCCTGCTTGGAGATGCTCTCTAATCTCAGCGTCAACTTTCTGATTTTTGATGAACGCCTTGTCAGTGAAGAACTCGAAGTTTTTTTGAAATCCATCAAAGAAATCTCCGGATATGAAAAATTGCCGATTTTAATGATTAGCCGTAATTTGAAAAAACCTTTCGTAGACCAAGTCAAAAAATTCGGAGTGAGCGCGATCCTGCGTGAACCATTAGATGAAAATGAAATCCTGACCTCTTTAAAAAAATGCGACCCCAAAAAGCAAATTGAAAGAAAAATTTCTAAAATTGCCGCGCGCATCCCTTCCCCGGAACAAGATCCCGAACTTGACTTCAAACACCGCTATCTGCTCAATGACAAAGCTGCTAAAAAAATTCATGCTATTTTGAAAGAGAAACAATCGATTTCACTGCTCATGCTTGAACTCGATCAATTCCATGAGATCCTAAAATCGATGCAAGAAGGGATATCGAGTTCAATCTTAGATCAGGTGGACAAAAAAATTGAATCGGTACTGCGCTCCCAAGATATGATGATCTCCCTCGGCGGAGGTAAATATATGATTATTTTACCTAAAACATCAAAAGCAGCAGCGACTGTGTTGGCGGAAGATCTCCAATCTCTCATTGAAATGACCCCAATCCAAATTGAAAACGATTTTGTTCATATGTCAATATCCATTGGAATTGCCTCACGACATGTGGATGAAATAGAAGACAGAGCCCAATCAATCCAACAGCTCAACCGACTCGCCAATCTCGCTCGAGGCTATGTGATCGAATCGAAGCATAGCGGCGGACAAATTATAAGCGACACACTTTACGAAAAAGGGATTTAAAATGCGTCAACCATTCGCAATCATTTTGACACTTTTCTCAACAGGAATTTTTGCCGCCCCAACGGCCATTGACGGGATTACACCCCAACTTAAAAAAGAATTTGATGAAAAAGCGGCGATGATGGGAGCCCAACAATCAAGTGGCAAGACAGGTCTTCAAGAAGTGATGATCATCGACCCTCAAATGCGGGCCAAAGATTTCAAAACGGCTTATGACATTTTAAGCACACAAAATATGAAAGAACATGTCACATTTTATCTCTCTGATAAAACAGTTCTTTCCGGTATCATCGGAGTCGATGTTCTCCCGGGAGGAACTATGATGAGCTTTAAATTGAACACGACCCAGGGGATTAAATACAAAGTGATTCCAATTGAACAAATTTCGTCGGTTGGGAAATAATAAATGGACTATGTGGTTTGCCCGGCATAGCTCGTATTCTATCGTGATTATTTTTCGGTTTTATAGGAGTTCCCCGGTAAGCCAACAATGATTTAACAATATTGCTTATCTATCAAAAAATTGAGAATAATAGTATGAATAAGCTCTGTTATTTAGCTCTTGTAGCTTTTTTACTTTCACAAAACATTGTAAATGCAGCACCCGCCTCCCAAGAAAATACGGTAGAGTTGAGCCAACAACCGTCTTCAAATTGGTCTGGATTCTATCTAGGAATTAATTCTGGATATACTTGGGGAAATGCTCATGCAAAAACTACTGCTTCTAACCCACCCTCATCAGGATATTTTACACAAGCTGATATCCAATCCATTAATGCAAATGGCAACTTTCATCTCCATCCTCAAGGCTATGTAGGTGGAGCGCAAGTTGGTTATAACAAATGTTTTACAAATGCAATCACATTAGGGATTGAAACTGATTTTAACGCATTCTTACTCAGTACATCTAAAAGTGTTTCTGCATTTTACCCTGAGGCAGGCGCAGGAGAATACACTTTAACTCAAAAGGTAAGCACAGATTGGCTCTACACGTTAAGACCTCGGATCGGTTATGCCTATAAAAAAGCATTTGCCTTTTTAACAGGAGGACTCGCACTTACAAATTTAAAATACACCCAAGTATTTTTTGATAATTCTCTCTCAGCTCAGGGCTACTCTCCTAGCCTTGATGCTTATACAACCGCTTCAACAAATAAAGTCTCTGCTGGGTGGGCTATAGGAGCCGGAGTAGAATATCTATTATGTAAACGACTCTCCATTTGTCTCTCCTATTTGTATGCCTCATTCAATTCCCTTTCCAACTCTGATAATATCCGACTCGATTTTCAAAGCACAATCTATAGAAGCTCATTGAATAACTCCGCAAATTTAAATACAAATATTGTTCGTGTGGGGTTGAATTGGAAACTATACCGGGAGTGATTCAAGAGTTGGAATTTTTAGAAGCCGGCGCACCGATGGTCGATCGGGCCGAAGGCCCTTTACCGAACCGACGCGCTATTGACAATAGGCAGAGGTGAGGTAAATCGACCAAGCGGGGATGCCGG
>JAIPIG010000005.1 GCA_021734805.1 Simkaniaceae bacterium | reverse complement strand
TTAGAAGGCGGGTGCTCTATCCACTGAGCTATCAGTCCAAATTTTTTGTCCGCAATATTAGCGAATTATGATTTCAAATTCAAGGCATACCTAAATTTAATCAACAAAAAAAACAACTTTAAGCAGAATATACCGAAATGAATTGAAGAATTGGGATTTTAGCTTTGATCTCGACTTTGCAACTTTTTGGACCCGAAGGCCTCGAGATATTTGTTTTCGGGGGAGTTATTAAAACCGGGAAGGGGTTTTTTACCCCTTCCCGGTTTTAATAATCTCCTAGCTCGACCTACGGTCGAGCGTCCGAGAGCAAATAGACGAGGCAGGCGGGCCCAAAAAGTTGCAAAGTCGAGTTGATGGCGCTTCGAGTTTTTATCAGGCTTTAGCCGGCTTAATTTTTTTGATCCTATTGAAGATAGGTCAAAAAATTAAGGGTAAAAAGTCGAAGATGCCGGCGAAGATAAAAACCAATTCTTCAATTTATTTCGGTATATATCGAAATAACGGAGTTAAATATGATCATCGCTCTTTTCGGATCTACGGGAAATATGGGTAGCGCTATCAGAGCCATCGCAACGGATGAGAGTCTACTCCCCTTTTCTTATTCGAAGTGCGATGATTATTCTAAAAGCATTGCATCCATTGAAGCCGACGTTGCCATTGACGTCTCTTCTTTTAAAAGCTTGCATCGTCATATTGAAACCTGCGTGAACCATAAGATTCCCCTTGTGATTGGGACAACGGGATTATCTCCTGAACATTTTACCCTGATGCAAGAAGCTTCCTTACATATCCCCCTTTTCTATGCGAGTAACTTTTCCCTGAAGATTGCATGGATCAAAGACTTTCTAAAACAATGCCCTTTGGATGAGGCCTACATTGATATAATTGAGTCCCATCCGGCCAATAAAAAGGATGCACCAAGTGGAACGGCACTCGATCTGGCAAGCGCTATGTCTCAAAAAACCTACCAAAGAGAGCTCCAATCTTTGCGCTCAAAACAGGATTTGTACATTCACAGCATTCGTTCACACAGCCATACGTTTTCCCATGAAGTGCGGCTAGCCTTTGATCTTGAAGAGCTGCGCATTTCCCACCTATCCTTTGATCGGCGTGTTTTTGCTAAAGGAGCGCTTCAAGCCGCCGCTTTTTTAAGGCAACAAAATCGCGGACTGTATAATATGGATCACTTAATTGCTCATTTAAAGGAAACCTATGCACACGCTTAAAGTCAAAGATATCGAAATCGGCAAAGATCGACTCGTTATTATTTCCGGTCCCTGTGTGATTGAGAGTCGCGACCACGCAATGCGCTCGGCAGAGCATCTCAAACAACTCTTTGATGATGTCGGGATTCCTTTTATCTTTAAATCGAGTTTCGATAAGGCGAACCGCTCATCTCTTCACTCCTATCGCGGGCCGGGGATTGACCAAGGTCTTGCTATTTTGAGAGAAATTAAAGAGACATTTGATCTACCTATTTTTTCTGACATCCATCTCCCCGAGCAAGCGGATCCGGCTAAAGATGTTCTTGATATTATTCAAATTCCCGCTTTTTTATGCCGCCAAACCGATCTCTTAGTCGCCGCTGCAAATACGGGTAAGATCATCAATATTAAAAAGGGCCAATTTATGGCTCCCTGGGATATGAAAAACAGCGTTGAAAAAGTAGCTCTGAGTGGAAATGATCAAATCATGCTCACCGAAAGAGGGGTTTGTTTTGGCTATAATAATCTTGTAAGCGATATGCGCTCAATCCCCGAACTGAAAAAACTGGGCTATCCGGTTTGCTTTGATGCCGCTCACAGCGTTCAACTTCCCGGTGGGCTTGGGCATGCAACGGGTGGACAACGCCAATACATCCCAACCCTTGCTAAATCAGCCATTGCAGCCGGAGCAGATCTCGTTTATATTGAATCACACCACGCACCAAATGAAGCTCTCAGCGATGCCGCTTCTATGCTCTCATTCGACGACTTAAGACCTCTTGTGATTCTATTAGATAAACTCTATAACCTTATTCGCAGTGAATCATGTTTAGAAAAGCAAAATGCTTTGTCAAGTTGCTCTTAATCACACTTTCACTCTTGGGTGGCTTTTATCTTGTTTATATTCAAGATCGGCACATTCAACATTATAACCGCTTTGTCGCAAAACATACGGTGGAAAAAAAGCCTTTCACCGAACAACAAGTGCGCACGGGATGTTATAAAGACCTCTACAAAGTCGATAAAAATGAGCGCATCCATTATCAGATTTTTGCACCGACTTCAACACTGACGCTCGAGCCTAAAAGCCATGGATTTGATCTAGTGGAACATCTCTGTGAAATGAACTGCCTTTTTTTTGAGACACCCTCAAAAAACAATGCCCAAATCAAGCAATTTCAAGCTAAGAATGGGTCTTATTCGTATACTAATGAAACGCTGATTGCCAATGATATTGACTTTAAGATTTATGAAGCCCCTTCAAATCATGAGTCCAACAACCCAATCATGCTTCAAGGCCATGCCACGGAGGCTATTTTTGATTTATCCAATCAAACACCCACTTTTTCAGCCAATCACTTTACGGCTGATCTAAAATCCTAATATGAAAAAATTGTTTCGGTTTTATTTCTTCTCTTCTTTTTTTATACTCGCAATGCTATCGGCACAGGAGATGAGCCATATTGCGTCGGATCGGATGATTTTTGATGGGGAAGTCCTCAACTTAGACGGACATGTACGACTCAAACACCCTTTTGGGCTGCTTCAAGCCGACTCAGCGCGTTTGAAAAAAGACCTCTCTTCTAAAAATCTTATCTTTCATCGGGCCATTTTAAAAAATGACGTGAAACTCATTTTAAAAAACAATGCCGAACTGACCTGTGATTTAGCGCGTATTGATTTCAATACTCTTCTAGGAGACTTGACATCGATTTACCGTTTTGTCAACTATCAAGACCATATCAATGTTAAGGGGCACTTACATCCCCTTAAATTGAGAGCGCGATCGATGAATTTTAAAATGTCAAAGCATGACATGCATTTTGATATCGATCGTCTCAGCGCAATCGGTGATGTCGTTGCGGTCTATTTTGAACCCGAGACATCCTCTTGCCGTGAATTTATCATTTTTGCCGATCGTGCGAGCTATCAAAAACTCAATCCCATTCGCATTGATCGTCAAAAAATTCCCGATGGGATGATTAGGCTCTATCAACAAAACAATCCCTGTCATTTCGAGTCGGAAAAGCTCAACCTCACGGCACAATCCATTGCATTCGATACCAAACGCCGCACCGTGCAGTTTATCCATGTCAACGGATCTCTATTCCAAGGCGATGCGCCTCTTCACTTCTCGTCAGAGCGGATGCTCTACCGGATGGATAAAGAACTCCTGCACCTTCAAAAAAATGTGGATATTCAATCAACGATCTTTGGCCATTTGCATGCTGAACAATCCGTTGAATTAACTAAAAAAAGAGAGGGGGAAATCCGGGACATTTCCTACATAAAAACAGAGGGCGAAGTACACTACCGGGTTTTGGATCACAGCTTTGATTGTTCAGGGGAGACGATCCTCAACCGCATCAATCAAACATTTACCGCAAATTCCCCTCTTGACTCAGAGGATCAAACGCGCTACCGCAACACCGATTTTACGATCTATAGCGATCACCTCAAAGTCTACTTTAATGAACTCAATCAACAGATTGATAGAATAGAACTGATGGGTTCTGTCTTTGTCGTATTAGATCAGTCTGATTCCCCTCTTCAAATGGCCTCTTGCCACCAGTTGACTTTTTATCCTCAAAGCCATCTTCTTCAACTCGCAGCAAAACCGTCTGAAAAAGTTCTCCTATGGAATCAAAAGGATTCTATTCATCTCGCTGCAGATGAACTTTCCGTTATCTACGATCCCGTCACAAAAGAAAAAGCCTTCCGATCTATTGGAGATGTGCGCTGTTTCCTGACAAAAAATGAGCAAAAGCTTATACTCGAGCACCTATGGAAGAAAAAAAACCCATCTTAAGAATTCAAAATATTGCCAAATTCTATCAAGATCGCAATGTTGTGGATGACCTCTCTTTTGATATTTATCCGGGAGAAGTTATCGGCCTTCTCGGACCCAATGGAGCAGGCAAAACAACTGCTTTTTATATGACAATCGGGCTCATCTCACCTGACCGCGGCCATATTTTTTTTCATGAAAAAGATGTCACTCATATGCCTATTCACGAGCGCTCAAAAATGGGAATGGGATATCTCGCGCAAGAACCGTCTATTTTTCGACACCTATCCGTAGAAGAAAATATCTTGTGCTTTCTCGAAATGCGTCCCCTCACCAAAGAAGAAAAGACAGAGCAGCTTAAAAACCTTCTCGAAGAACTCAACTTGTCCCATCTCGCTAAAAAAAAGGCAGCCCTCTTGTCAGGTGGAGAGCGCCGCCGCCTAGAAATTACTCGCTCTCTTGTCACAAATCCCAACCTGCTCCTTCTCGATGAACCCTTTGCCAATATCGATCCCATTACGGTAAGCGAAGTCAAGGCCCTCATTCGCATCCTGAAACAAAAAAACATTTCGATTCTGATTACGGATCACAATGCACGAGAAATTTTCTCTATTGTCGATCGTAGCTTCCTTATGATGCAAGGGCGCATCCTGGCGACAGGAACTGCTAATGAGCTCATTACCCATGAAGATGTCAGAAGCCGCTACCTTGGCGAAAATTTCACTCTATAGACCTGATCGCTTCGATGATATCACCTACCCGAAGAGTGAGGAGGCAATCGCTTTGATGTGAATCAACGCATCCGGGACGATAGCACGGGCGGCAAGGCATGCTTTGAAACACGGTTTTAGCCCTAAGATGGCGCCAAGGGGACCAGCGCACTTCTGAAGTAGGTCCAAAAAGGGCCACAACAGGTGTTTTAGTCGCACTGGCAATATGAAGTGGGACAGAGTCGACACAAAAGAGTAGATCAGCCCCTTCGATAAGCGCTCCGAGTTCTTTTAGAGAGATTTTTCCTGATAAATCGATCAGGTTTTCGTGTGAGATGAGATGCCTTACGCGCGCATTATACGCCATCTCTTCCGGATCATTGGATGCCGTTAAAATGACTTTCAAACCTCGTTCAAGCAAATGCCTAATCACTTGAGCGATGATCGCTTCTTTGGTGCATTTAAACATCCAACGCGATACGGGATGGACAACCGCGTAAGGTTTTTCTATCCATGCTTTCATTTTAACTTTTGCTCTAGAGGGAATGACAAATGTCAGTTCGCGCTCTTCCTCTTCCGGGAAAATCCCAATTCCCCGGAGTAGATCGAGATTCATTTCCACCGTATGGCGCATCATGGGACACTCTTTGACAATATGGGTATAGAGTTTATCTTTTCCCCACATCCCCTGTCCTTTAGGATGAAAAGCCACGCGGTAGCGCGCGCCTGAAAAAAGAGCTGCAATAGCGCCTCGATCCCCTTCAGTCAAATTGATGACCATGTCATATTTTTTATTTCGAATCTCCTTTAATAGCTGAGCCTCTTTGCAATAGCGTCGCCATTTGGATAGCTTTTTCCAACCTTTATCATAAAAAAGATACCCTTCGATATCGGGATGCCCTTCAAGCATGGGATACGTCTCTTTATAGATATAAGCATCGATGTTTGCCTGAGGAGCGGCCCTCTTCAAATTCGAAAAAACAGGGGAAGTTAGGAGCACATCTCCATGATGTCTTAGCTTACAAACAAGAATCCGATTCAGACTTTTAAAATCAATATGATGTCCCATAGACAATAATTATGCTTCATCTCTCAAAGAATTGCAATTCTCATCGCTTTATGCTATCATTTTGAAAAAAATAATCAACTAGGAGCTTTACATGGCTACAGAGAGAACTCTATCCATCATTAAACCCGATGCCGTATCCAAGCATCACATTGGCGAAATCATCGCCCGCTTTGAAAAAAACAACCTATCGGTTGTCGCAATGAAAATGACCCACCTTTCAGCCCATCAAGCCGGTGGTTTTTATGCCGTTCACAAAGAACGCCCTTTTTACAACGACCTCGTTGAATTTATGACATCCGGTCCTGTTGTGATTATGGTCTTAGAGGGTGAAAATGCCGTCATGAAAAACCGCGATATCATGGGTGCAACAAATCCTAAAGAAGCGGCTCCGGGAACAATTCGAGCTGATTTTGCAAGCAGCATCGATGCCAATGCCGTTCATGGATCTGACTCCCTAGAAAATGCAAAAATTGAAATCGCATTTTTCTTTAAAGAGAGCGAAATCCACGCCTGCCAAGCTTCATTTTGCTAACAGACTCTCCCTAAGGGCTCGTAAAGGAAGAAGCTTGCCCGCATACCGCTATTTTTAGCGCTTGACACTTAGCCCACCTTTCATAGCGTGGGCTATTTCACTTCTAGACAATTCTATCAGAAACGTTGCAGGACCATCATTAATCAGAGCCACATCCATATAGGCCCCAAAAACCCCCTCTTGGGTTTTAATCCCTTTAAAGCGCAGCTCCTTAATAAAAAAATCATAGAGGATTTTTGCCCTTTTGGGCTCAGCCGCCTCGGCAAAAGAAGGGCGTCGCCCCTTTGCACAATCTCCATATAATGTGAATTGCGAGACGACAAGAATTTCTCCCCGGATATCTTCGATCGAGAGATTCATTTTTTGATTCTGATCTTCAAAAATACGCAAGCCGATAATTTTATCGGCCATTTTATGCATCAATTCCATAGTGTCGTCGTGTGTCACGCCAAGAAAAATTAAAAGGCCTTTTTTAATTTCGCCCACAACCTTTCCATTAACAGTCACACCGGCTTGTTTCACCCGTTGGATCAGTGCTCTCATAGACTATCCTCAATTTTTTGAAGCAGTTTGACTAAATACTGTGAAAGTTGCTTAGGGAATTTCGGATCAAATATTTTAAAATAATCTTGGAGCTCTTGAATTTCTTTTTTCCATAAATGGGGATCCAAATAAAGCAGCTCCTCAAGCGTATCGCAAGACATATTCAACCCTTCAATATCGATATCTTTAAGATGGGGGAGATAGCCTATCGCCGTCTCTTGGGCACCACACTTTTGATCACAACGCTCAAAAATCCATTTAATCATCCGAGAATTCTCACCAAATCCGGGCCATAAATATTCGCCTTTTTCATTTTGCCTAAACCAATTGACATTAAAAATTCTCGGAAGGGCCTCTCTTTGAGTGAATGTGGTAAAATTGAGCCAGTGTTGAAAATAGTCCCCCATATGATAGCCACAAAAAGCGAGCATCGAAAAGGGATCATGGCGCAAACGGCCCATTTCCCCTTTAACGGCCGCCGTCATTTCCGAAGAGAGCGAAGCCGCAGCAAACACCCCTCCTTCCCAGGATGGCGCCTCATAAATGAGTGGGATGACGCTTTTACGACGTCCGCCAAAGATAATGGCATCAATCGGAACCCCTTTAGGAGAATCAAACTCTTTAGCTAAAATCGGACATTGAGAAATGGGGGCTGTGAAGCGTGAATTCGGATGCGCTGCTTTTTCTTCATCCCCGGGTTTCCAAGCGTGCCGCAGCCAGTTCATCTTCATTTTGGGTGGCAAAGAGCTCTTACCTTCCCACCACACATCGCCATCTTCCGTTAAAGCGACATTTGTGAAAATGGTGTTTTTACGGATCGTCGTCATACAATGGGGATTCGATTGATCTGATGTGCCGGGAGCCACCCCAAAAATCCCCGCTTCGGGATTGATAGCGTGAAGACGCCCATCTTCTCCAATATTCATCCAGGCAATATCATCTCCGACACACTCAACTTTCCAGCCGGGAATGGTTGGTTTGAGCATCGCCAGATTGGTCTTCCCACACGCACTGGGAAAAGACCCACTCATATACTTAACTTTGCCTTCGGGATTGGTCACTTTAATGACAAGCATATGCTCTGCAAGCCATTTTTCCTCTTTTGCTTTCACAGAAGCAATGCGAAGCGCCACACATTTTTTCCCTAAAAGGGCATTTCCACCATAACCACTCCCAAATGAAACAATCAGTTTTTCCTCGGGGAAGTGGGCGATTACGGTCTCATCGGGCCGACAAGGCCACGGGCTATCTTTATCCCCTTCTTTAAGGGGAACACCGACAGAGTGGATACAGGGAATAAACGGATGAGACGCCTTTAAGCGATCGAGCACAGGTTTGCCCATTCTAGTCATAATGCGCATATTGCAAACGACATACGCCGAATCTGTCAATTGCACACCAATCATTGCAAGATCAGCGTCTAACGGGCCCATACAAAAGGGGATCACATACATTGTGCGGCCTTGCATGCACCCTTTCATGAGGCGATCAAGGCTCTTTTTCATCGTCTCGGGATCGACATGATGATTAGTGGGGCCTGCATCATCGGGTGAGTGAGAACAGATGAATGTCCGCTCTTCTACACGCGCAACATCACGCGGATCAGAAGCAGACCAAAAACTATGAGGCCGTTTTTTTTCATCGAGCGCGATAAAAACGCCTTGATCAACTAACTCTTGACTGAGGCGTTGATTTTCTTCATCACTGCCATCACAAATATAAACGGACTTTGGATTAAACCGCTCTACAGCCTGATTAATCCATTCACGTAAATGCGGGTGCGATAATTCATCAAGCTGCATATAAAACACGCCTCCTGAACATAGCGAAATCTATCCAACAGAATTAGCTAGATAGCGAAAGGGTATTAAGACAATACTTTTTTCTTTTTAAATTGGTCTAAGTATTCAAGCGCTTTTCCGGTACCAAGGCAAACTGCAAGAAGAGGAGATGGGGCAATAATTACCGGCAGACCACATTCTTTAATGAGCAATTTGTCAAGTCCCTTAATTAAGGCGCCACCACCTGCAAGAACGAGCCCTCGTTCAACGAGATCTGCTGCAAGTTCGGGTGGACATTTTTCAAGGGTGAGCTTCACATTTTCAATAATTTGTTGGATAGGTTCGGCTAAGCATTCGCGAATTTCAACTGAATTAATCCGCTTTGTAACGGGAAGACCGGCCACCTGATCGCGTCCACGCACTTCCATTTCGAGTTCATACTCTCCTAATGGATAAGCAGAACCAATCGTCACTTTGATCTCTTCCGCCGTTCTCGGACCAATCATCAGATTGTAGGTGCGGCGCATGTAATTCATCACACAGTCATCAAACTCATCACCACCAATACGCAGTGAGCGCGATTCAACAATACCACCGAGCGAAATAATGGCGATTTCAGTGGTACCGCCTCCAATATCAACAATCATACTTGCTGCAGGCTCATGCACAGGTAAATCGACTCCAATCGCTGCAGCCATCGGCTCTTCAATCAAATAAACTTCTTGAGCACCGGCTCTTAATGCAGAATCTTCAACAGCTCTTTTTTCCACACCGGTGATACCCGACGGAACGGCAATTAGAATTTTTGGACGAAAAAGAGAGCGCGTTGGAGTCACGCGTTTAATCAAGGCTTTTAACATGCCTTCGGCAATTTCAAAATCGGCAATAACACCATCTTTCATCGGACGAACGGCATGGATTTTGCGCGGAGTCTTTCCGAGCATTTCTTTCGCCTTTTGTCCAACGGCAATGACTTCATTCGTCATTGAATCGACAGCTACAACAGAAGGCTCGGCAAGTGTAATGCCCTTTCCCTTCACATAAACAAGTGTATTTGCAGTCCCAAGGTCAATGCCAATATCATTAGTGAGAAACCCTGTTGCCTTTCTCATTTTTCTCGTTAAGGCGTCAGCGAGCTGCGTAAACGTATTTTCCTTCATGATCAACCTGTCACATATTGTTTAAGAATCCAGCAATAATTTGTGATTGTATCGATAAGGCGGCATTAATTCAAACTCAAAGTTACAAAATCGAATTTACCCTTGCAAGAGTTCAAGAACATCTTCCCAAGTGAGTTTAGAGATCGCCTCTTCATCGCAACTAACCACTTTTTTAACAAGACCTTGCTTGCGTTTTTGCATTTCAACAATTTTTTCCTCGATGGTGCTCATCGTCACAAGTTTGTAGACGGAAACCGATCTGTGTTGCCCAATGCGATGGACGCGGTCCGTCGCCTGATTTTCAACCGCAGGGTTCCACCACATGTCATAGTGAATCACAGTATCTGCACCGACGAGATTTAAACCCGTACCGCCTGCTTTCAGCGAGATGAGGAAAATTGAAATCGTTTGATCTTCATTAAACTGTTTCACAACATCGAGGCGATTTTTTGTCGAACCGTCGAGATAACTAAAACGGATTCCCATTTTGATCAAGTCGTTTTTCATAATCTGCAGCATTTTGGTGTACTGTGAGAAAATCACCGTTTTATGACCACCCTCAATGAGGTTTTGCACGAGCTCGAGAAGCATTTCGTATTTTGCCGAGTCACCTTCTTCTACAGACTCTTTAGCAAAAATGGCCGGGTGGCAGCAAATCTGCTTCAGACGTGTGAGCGTGGCAAGAACGTGGATTTGAACCTTATCAAACCCATCGCGCTCAACGAGCTTTGTGAGTTCATCGCGAGCTGAAGCCGCATACGATTTATAAAGCTCATTTTGGCACTCAGTGAGGTGGCAACGGTAAGTGATTTCAGAAACGGGCGGTAGATCATCGAGGACATCTTCTTTCATACGGCGCATAATAAACGGCGCTACCTTCTTACGCAAATACTCGAGATTGGCAAACTGCTCATCTTTAGGAACGCGGATGTATTTCTCAACAAAGCGATCGTAACTGCTCAAAAAGCCCGGCATGAGGAAGTCAAAGAGCGACCAGAGCTCATCCAGTGAGTTCTCAATCGGCGTCCCCGATAAAATTAACCGATGCTGCGCTTTGATCATCTTCACAGATTTTGCATTGCGCGTACCGCGGTTTTTAATGTGCTGAGCCTCATCGAGAATCGCATACTTAAATCCCGTTGGCTCATAGAGCTCAATGTCTTTTTGCAACAAACTATAAGAAGTGATGATTACATCATATTTTTTAAGGCTGCCAATCATTTTCTTACGTTGGTTGGGCACGCCGTCAACAACGAGGACCTTGAGCTTCTCATTGAAGCGATTGATCTCTTCATACCAATTATAGAGAAGAGAAGTGGGACAAACAACGAGAGTCACATCTCCTTTTTTATGGGTTTGAGAAATCGCTACAATCGCCTGGAGGGTTTTACCAAGCCCCATATCGTCGGCGAGAACCCCCGATAGATACATAATGCGGAGGCGCTCGAGCCAATTAACCCCTTCAACCTGATAATTCCTAAGTGTTGCATTGATTGTTTTGGGGATTGCAGCAAAATTAAATGCTTTTTCACCCAGCATTTGCTTGCGAATCTCTCTTAATTGATCTGTCATTTTAAATTCGACAGGCAATTCTTTGAAATTGTTCTCATCTATATTGGCAAGCGTCCAAAGAGGACATTGTATCTTGTGATTGGAGAGGCGCTCGATCCTGAGCTCATCAAAAAGTTGTACGATTTTGCTAATCTTATCTAGATCAAGAACTAAAATCTTTGGAAGCCGCGCCTTTTCTACTTTTGTTTTCTTGCGAGACGCCGTTGTCTCAAGCTCTAAAAAGGCCCTCTTGGATAAAACACACTCCCAAATGCGATCCATCTTGATCCCCGTGAGCATCCCATTCACACTTAATACAAGCTCATAAACATCCATTCGATCCGTATGTGAAAGCGAAATATGAAATGTCGACGTATCATAGATAAACTGGTCGAGAAGATTTTGAGGACAGTTAAAAGTGACTTTTTCTTTGAAGCGAGGAATAATATCAGTCATAAACTCAATAATTTTCTTTTCGCTTTTGGCAATAAAAATCCCTTGAGCCTCATCGAAGACAAAGTCTTGAAAGACTTCATCAATCAGCGTTTGCTCCTCTACAAGATTGCGCGCAACAATTCCCTCAGGGGTAATAAAAGAAGTGAGATTTTCTTGTGTCATCTTTTGAACACAAGCGGGGACTAAACTTTCACCGTATTTGAATTTTAAGTCCGCTTCCAGCTCGCTATCTAAGAATGAGAGCTCGCAAATCGCCGAGATTTTATCCACAAATGGCAGCGTAACAAATTTTTCCGTGATATGTTGATTTTCAATTTCGCAATACTGTCCTAGGACGGGAAGGGAATTTTCAATAAAAGTTCCAAATAAAGGCTCGGGGATTGTCACCTCACGCATTTGTCGAATAGAAAGGAGATGAAGGCGGGTGATGTTAGACTCAAAGCGATAAAAGACATGATCGAGGAGCATTCCCGGCGTCGCCGATTCAAAGAAATCAATCTCTTCAAGCGTCACCGTGCGATCTTCGACAAACAATGAAGGGTTAAGTAAAATTTTAGAGGCGGGCGGATCGATATATTCAATCCCGATTTTAAATCGAGCCGGCTTATGGCAAAACATGAGGGGACGCTCTAAAGTTTCATCATAAATGCAAGGAAGGACAAACTGGCTTTGATCTTGAAATGATCCTAATTGATGCTGCAGCTTCTTATATTCAATATCGAATGCGCGCGATAAAATCAGCCCAAAAGATTTAAGCTCAATGAATGCCGTTCTCTGGCTTTTCTCCGTTGTCCCCTTATCAGTAGCCCTTGCATAATCAATGAGCATCCGAGAGAGCTCCGCATAATGAGAGTCAAATGAATTAAGCGTAAATAAATAACGCTTGCCCCCAATCACAATAGGCTCTTCATGCCGAAGGCTATCTAAAAATTCTTTTGCATTGGGAATGTGAAGCGGCTTAGAGCGGAAAGGGAGGCGTAGAGCGAGCTGTAGTTCAAGGATTTGCCTTTGTTCTTCTTTTTTGGGTAAAAAGAAAATCATTGCAAGCTCCGCTCGATCAATCTGTCTCTCTAAAGTTGGAAGAAAGAAAGGTGACTTTGATAATACCTTAGACGAGAACACATACTCATGTAAAAGCTCTTTTTGATACTGCTCATCGCGCCTGAGATCCTCTTTAGCTTCCGCCTCCTTAACCACTTCTAAAATGGCCTCTTTGGCCTTATCATCAATTGCCCCCCGTTCCGTTAGGGTTAGAAGATCCCCCTCCTTAGAATACTCAACGAGAATGGCATCAATATGTGCATCGAGATAGTAGAGAAGCGCTGCTAAATGTTGACAATCGTAATGGTAAGGGCAATCGCAATCCGAATCGATGGTTTCGCATTCATGGCGATCAATTTCAATAACACTCTCATACGTGTTATTATATTGGCCTAAAATTTTAGCATTAATTCTGAGCACATTGGCATCGAGATGTAAAATCTTAGCTGAAACAACTTTTTTCTCATCAAAAATTTGTTTCCCTTGCTTCAGTATATTTGAAGAAAAATCTTGTTTGAGCTTACGCAAATTTAACATAATCCCAATCCCGGCTCCGGTATAATTGTTAAAACTTTCTCGTATAGCAAGCAAATGCTACAATCACTCATTTCATAACTACTGGATTAGCTTTTACCTTTTTTTGAAGTAGGTCGCAAGTAAAAACATGTCGCTCGTGATTCAAGAGTTGGAATTTTTACTTATACCGGGAGTGATTCAAGAGTTGGAATTTTTAGAAGCCGGCTATAGCGATGGTCGATCGGGCCGAAGGCCCTTTACCGAAAGGGCGCGCTATTGACAATAGGCAGAGGTGAGGTAAAAGGGCCAAGCGGGGATGCCGGCGACAAAAAAAACAACTCTTGAATGACGAGCGGTATACCTCGCCTATAAAAAGTATCCATTGACATCGAAATGGGTTTAAAATATAATTCCGCTCACAATTTGCAAAAATCTCAATGCGGGTGTAGCTCAGTGGTAGAGCATCACGTTGCCAACGTGAGGGTCGTGAGTTCGAATCTCATCACCCGCTATTATTATAAGACCCCCCTCCATTCAAATATTCCCTTTCGTTATTTTCAGTCTTGTCTAGAACAAACCAAGTCATTATAATCACTAGAGCTAAAATGCAATGCTATTTTTGATAAATAGTATAACACAACACATTAGAAGGAATGCTATGGGAAAGACGAGCAAAGCCAAAACAGAACAAGAGACTGAAGAAAAGAAAAAGAAAGCACCGGCCAAAAAAGCTGCTGCAAAAAAAACGACGGCCCCTAAGAAAGCCGCTGCAGAAAAAAAAGCGACTCCAATAGATGAGCCGGCTAAAGCAGTGCAAGACATCGAAACACCAAAAACAGCCGCTCCTACAGAATCTGAAGTCAGACAAGAGACTTACTCTTCTGATTTAATTTCTCTTTCCGTCTCTAAAATGCCTCATTGCAATATTGAATTTCTCGTCCATGCAAAAGCGCCCTTGATCGAAGCCGCAAAACAACTTGGCATTAAAGATCTCGCCAAGGACGTGTCAATCCCGGGCTTTAGAAAAGGAAAAGCGCCCCTTCATTTACTGCATAAGCGCTTCCCAATGGCTATTGAAGAAAAAACATTTAAGCACCTTGCCGATCTTTCTTACCGCGAAGCTCAGAGACTAGCCCATTGCCCTCTTCTCAACGGCAACTCACAGATCAGTTATGATTTGAAAAACCATGATCTCTCTAAAGGGGTCGACATGGTCTATCATTTTGAAACGGAACCCGTCATCCCTGAAATCGAATATGAGAAAATCGATCTTAGCGGTATTGAAAAAGAAGTTGTGGATGAGAAGAAAATTGAGGAGACCCTCGAGCACATTCGCTCATTCTACGCCACACATGACGTTGTCAAAGATCGCGGTGTACAAAAAGGCGACTTCATTCTCGTCAATATTGATGATCTCGATTTTGATCCTCCTTCTACGGTATTTAAAGGATCCCGCTTTGAAGTGTCTGAAAATGGGATGTCCGAATGGATGCTCGATCTCGTATTGGGCATGAACAGCGATGAATCCAAGGAAGGCATTTCCAGAGCGAATCAAGACGATTCCGAAAAAATCAAAGCTGAATTTAAGCCGAAGAAAGTCAGAGTCACCGTCACTGAGATTCAAGAAGCTAAACTCCCCCCTATCGATGATAAACTAGCTCAAAAACTAGGCGTTCAATCGACGGAAGAGCTCCACTCTCAACTTAAAAAATCGCTTGAAAAAAGAGCTGAAAATGACTTCCAAGAGCAATTAAGAGAAAAGGCTTCTCAAACGCTTCTCGAGCAGGTGACCTTTGACATCCCTAAATCCGTATTGGAAAGGGAGTTCACCCACCGCTTCAATCACAGCCTGAAAGACGCTCAATTCAAAAAAGAGTGGGATCAAATGGACCGTCAGGCCCAAGAAAAATTCCAACGCGATCTAATGGAAGAGTCTGAAAGAGCGATTAGAGCTTTTTACATCTCAAGGGCTATTGCTCAACGCAATAATATCCGCATTGACCGCCCTGAAGAGACGCCCCGTCCAACCTCAGTTTTAGAAGCGATGTTTACTAACCGCGAAATGATGCATTTCGACACAAAATCAGAAGAAGAGCAATCTTATCTACTCTCTAAACTTCTCCTGCGTAAAGCGCAAGATTTTGTCGTAGAAAAAGCCAAGATAGTCGCAGCAAAGTAAAATAGAAAATCGAGATAAAGGGAGGCCTCCTCCCTTTATCAAATCTATTGTGAAATAAACCTGTCTCAAGCATACTCGCAAAACAATTACCCATATTATAATAAACGAGGATGAGCATGCACTACACTCCATATGTAACAGAGGATACCGGAAGAGGCGAAAGAACAACTGACATCTATTCACGCCTACTCAAAGATCGTATTATTTTTATCGGTTCGGAGATCAATGACGCCGTGGCTAATTCCGTAGTCGCCCAATTGATCTTCTTAAAAGCAGATGATCCAAAAAAAGACATCAATATCTACATTAACTCCCCCGGGGGCATTATTTCAGCAGGCCTTGCTATTTATGATACCATGTGCTTTTTAGGCTGTGATATTAACACCTACTGTATCGGCCTTGCCGCTTCCATGGGATCCCTTCTTCTCTCTGCCGGAACAAAGGGAAAGCGCTTTGCTCTTCCCCACTCGCGCATTATGATGCACCAGCCAAGTGGCGGTATTGGCGGAACCTCTGCAGATATCCACCTTCAAGCTCAGGAAATTTTAAAGCTCAAACGCATGACAGCCGAAATTCTTGCAAACCATACGGGCAATCCATTAGAAAAAATCCAAAAAGATTCTGAGCGCGATTTTTATATGGACCCTCATGAAGCCGTTAAATATGGCTTAATCGATAAAGTGATGGAACCTAAGGAAAAAAAATAAATTATGAGTAGAACGACATCCCCCTCTAAAGAGCTTGCTTCCTGTTCCTTTTGTGGCCGTAGTGAAGACGCCGTTGATAAACTGATCTCAGGGCCAAATGCTTATATTTGCAATAAATGCGTGCACCTTTGCATGGATATTATTGATAAAAAAACGGTTCATCACGAACTCAAAATGTTAAAACCGGTGGAGATCAAGGAACGCCTTGGCGAATACATTATCGGGCAAGAACGAGCTAAAAAGACCATTTCCGTAGCTGTTTATAACCACTATAAGCGCATCCGTGGCAAGCGGGTAGATGAGGAAACGGAATATAGCAAGTCTAATGTCCTTTTACTTGGGCCAACCGGATCGGGGAAAACCCTTATCGCACGCACCTTAGCAAGCATTCTCGATGTCCCCTTTGCGATTGTCGATGCGACAACGCTCACGGAAGCGGGCTATGTAGGTGAGGATGTCGAAAATATTATTTTGAGACTCGTTCAAAATGCCGACTATGATATCGCTCGAGCGGAACAAGGGATCATCTACGTCGATGAAATCGACAAAATCCGTAAAACAACGGCCAACGTCTCTATCACTCGCGATGTTTCCGGAGAAGGGGTTCAGCAAGCACTGCTCAAAATCGTCGAAGGAACCGTTGCAAATGTCCCGCCTAAAGGGGGGCGTAAACACCCGAACCAAGAATACCTCAAGGTCAATACGGAAAATATCCTCTTTATTGTCGGTGGGGCCTTTGTTCATCTCGACAAGATCGTTGCAAAACGCCTCGGCAAAGGATCCATTGGATTTGATGCCGAAAATAAACGCACCTTTGATCATACCGAACAAAGCTATTTGCTCTCTAAAGTACAGACGGAAGATCTCATTGAATTCGGCCTCATTCCCGAATTTGTCGGTCGTTTCAACTCGATTGCCAACTGCGATGAGCTTTCAGAAGAAGATCTCATTGAAATCTTGGTCAAACCCAAAAATGCCATCATCAAGCAATATCAAAACCTCTTCATGGAAGATAACGTAAAGCTTTCATTCAAAGATGAAGCTTACCACGCCATTGCTAAAAAGGCGAAAGAAGCCGGAACCGGCGCGCGCGCTCTTCGAATGATTGTAGAAAATCTTCTTTTAGAATTGATGTATGAAGTCCCCTCAGATGCAACGATCAAGGAAGTGGTGATCTCAGCAGCTTGTATTGAGGAAAATAAACAGCCCGAAATCATCCGCTAAATTATGCCGATCGTGATTACCCCCCCCCTCTATAAATAGATTAATTTTTTTTAATCACGAGCGGTATCAATGCGAAAGGCATACCGTTGAAAAAAACCGGCTTCCGATCTGATTTGTTGCATCATTCGATAAACTATCAGGTTGTTGACCATAAGGATTTTAACAACCACAGAGAGCACAGAGAAAAATCAAGAAAATGCGCATTCCGGTGTCTCTGTGAACTCTGTGGTAAAAACTAATAATGAGCATGTTAGATAAAAATGAATTATGCAATAACGCCGGCGCAGACTGATAATATTTTAATGAAACGCTATACTAGGATCTTAAATATTGATCTAAATCAATACGTCGATCCCCTTCGGCTCTTGCTCTTTCTGCAGCATTTAAAGGCCTTTCCCCGGTACTGCTATTTTCTAGAGCCCGATCATCAAAAGAGATGCCTTCATGATCACTAGCACTTAAACTTTCCGCACGCTCACGAGTCGCCTCTAAATTCATATCAACACTCTCAGCCCCGGCGCCGCTATGTGCCGGTAAAGCCTCTCTAAATCTTGGAGCGCCGCTCTCACGGTCAATCCCCATTCGCGCTTCAAAGTTAGTTCCGGATGCAACGATCTCATCGTCTACCGAAGTCTCATCTGCTTTAAAGTCGGCTATGAAAGGTAATTCCTCGCCTTCATCTGACACTGTGCCATCAACATCTGCCGGCACTTGATCTCGGTGACTTGAAGCGGCTATAGACATTGCATCATCACCCCTATCAGAAGCCTCTTCAGAAAGTGGGGCAGGAGGTATTCCTGTGGCTCGGCTGCGTCTTGATAGAAGAGAGCCGTCACTATTTGGTAGAGAAACCGCGCGCGATCTTACTTCTTCTCGTGAACCGGCCCTTGAGTCTGTGTCATCGCCGAGCTCTGACGCCTCTTCCCTCATCGCGGGCAAAAGAAGCGGAGGAAGTCTAAAGGCGTTATCCGGCCTACTTGGATCCCTAACCTCAATCAAGCGCTCACGCTCATCGGTTAACTCAGCGAGGTGCTCGAGCTCTTCCGTATGATCGGCAACGAGGCGAGCGTCAAATGTTTCTCCTATGCGGCTTTCAAACTGTTCACGATACCATTTTTGTGTCGCAAAGGAACTATGCCAATCCGTAAATCGTTGGTTGAGCAGCGCTTTCCCCGAAGTCAGGTCTTTGAGTCCCCATTTTGAAGATTGTACAATGCGAGCAAATCCGTTATCCATGCTCGTTCCGCTTGACGTAACAACCTGAAGCGAGCCGCCTTTCATTGCAAAAGAGACCGCTTCTTCTCCATCTTCAAGCTCTGTGCTCTCAGTCAGGGCCTCTTTAGCATGCTCGAATGCATAGGCTGTCGCCTTTTCATGCGCTTCTTTCAAATAATGCTCAACTTCAGGACCAAGCTCTGAGAATAGCCCTTGAGGTAACCCTAAAAACCCTGCATCGCGCCGACCAAGACTTGTCATCAACTTAGAAGCGCTGAGAACAATCGCCTCCTCAAATGTCTGCTGCTCATTTCTTCCTACGTGGGGGTATTTGTCATGTAGCGTCGTAAAGAGCATGTGGCTCACTTTCTTCGCATACTGCTCTCTCTTTTCACTATTATTATCAATAGTCGTCTTCCAAAACCAACCGCTTACATTCGTTGCTTTATGATCTTCAAGTGTCGTTTGATATAATTGATGGACCGCTTCAACGCGCTTAGAATCCGAAGGTCCTAAAATAAATCCCTCTCGGGAAGCCGACTCATGTAAGTGGGCATTTGCTTTTAAAACGTTGTAGATCGCATAGCAATCGAGATGATCGATATGCGTTTTCATATTCTTAACTCGATCGAGCTTCTCTTGCATGGGTTTACGGCTGACTTGCAACATTCTTAGCTTGGCAGGATCGCTCTCTTTTTCAATCTGATGATCGATACGCGCTAAAGCAATTGAATAGCGGTCTTGTAAAGAGCTAAAGATCGCCTGATATTCATGCATCATTACAGTCGCATAGCGCGTCTGTGAGAGTAGCATTTTAGCCTCTTTCGGTGAGCGGCATTGGGCTAAATCACGAGCAAGATTTTCTGAGATTTGATTGATATTAGTGAGGGGTAATTCACTCCGATCAAATGATTCGGGGTGTCTTGGTGCTGTGATCAAGGGAGAAAGAGCCCCCCCTATATGCCGATCGGGTAAGATCCTTCCTTGAGTATAGCTATTTAAACTGCGTCCCGTAGCCCCATTAAAGGCCTCAATGGCCACCTTGCTAAGAGAGGCGAACTTTTCAATGCTCTCCTCGGGAAGATCAAATTCATGGATCTGTCGCGTTGTTATTTCTTCACCCCTTCTAATGGTGATAAGACCGTTAGAGAAGTTGACATTGACATTGGTCTTAGGCCGAAGAAGACTTGTCGGAACATCGTCTCCATCAAAATACGCTTTAAATGCAGGATCTGAAAAGAGAACTTCGACAATGGCTTGTCGATAGCATTGATTCACCTTAGCCTCAGCTTCTTCCGTCACATTGCGGTCACAAGAATACCCCCTTGAATAGCCGGAGCGGACCATAATCTTGATCTCGGGAAGATCAATAGAGCCTACTCTCGTCAGATCTAAAGTACCTGTTAAAGCACGACTAGCCATAAATTATAATTACCCTTATTATCCCTTATATCTATTATAACAAAAATCTTTTTAAATAGTAAGCAAATAAGCCGGTCACACCAAAGCGTAACCGGCTTATTATCAATGGGTTAAAATGTTTATTATCCTCGACTCTGGTTGTACGACTGAATCTGCCTTAAGAGGTTATTAATCTCATCAGCGCTCTGAGCCGCTTTCTGAGCTACCCCTTCCGTTGTACTCAATACCTGCTGGTTCATCTGCGCTGTCGCTGCCGCATATGTATTAGTTTCCTTCTCTATCGATTGAGCCATCTGCGAACTACTTTGAGCTATCGAACTACCGGCATCTGCAAATGATTTCATCATGCTGAGATGCGATTGCCTATGAGTGCTTTTAGTTGACGCTGCGGTGTGAAGAGCCTCTCTCTCCGCCTTTCTTTCACTAATATGTGTTTTCATTGAAGTATGGAGTTTATTGAGCTTTTCTTCGATTGCCTCACGTCTTGCCGGATCACGGATTGATTCCTTCTTCAGAACCTTGACCGCTTCAACGAGGCCTTGCGACTCTGCACTTGTCTTATCCATATACTTCTTGATTGTAGCTTCGTCTGCATTATGGAAATTTTCAAGAGTTTGCTCGTGTTCCGTAAGATCAGGTCCGGCTACCCCTACCTCCATCAATTCTACTCCCTCTGAGTCAAGCGTCGTCCCCTTTCTGGCATTGACCACTTCTGACTGAAGATCGGACATATTATTCACATCCGTATCTAAAGCATCAATTTTACCATTGATCGGAGCATCTTCAGCATATCCCCTCGAAATAGTGAATTGGCTATATGCTCCCGAAGCGATGTTTGTAAGACCACTTGTGAATTGCCCCAAAGCGCCATCTAAAATCTCATTTTTAGCTGAATTGGCCTGGGACTCAGTCACTTTTGAAAAAACTTCACAATCTTCAGAAAACAGGCTAAGCATCGCTGACATAAAGCCCATATAGTTATCTTGGACTTCTAAGAGATATTGTTTTGCTAAGGCAAGACCCGAAAGTTGAATCGGTCCCGAAAAGCTCATCCCATTATTATATGGGTTATGATATGAACCATTATCTACATCACCAACCACGCTACTGTTTACGTCGTTATAAATGTGACTAGTTGTGTTATCATCTTTTTTAGCAACTAAGTTGTTAATCATATTATTACCTTTTTTATTATTACCCTTTTATTTCCCTCTATCCTAATCTTAACCGTGAGCTAACGCATTGGCTTCAGCCGACATGGTCTGAGCAATGGAAATGGCGTTTTGTAAGATCAGAGGAATCACTTCATACATCTGTGCAAAGAACTTTTGGTCCGCTTGCATCCGCTGCTGCGCAAACTTAGCAATGGCGTCACCGACTTGCATTTCGGGTTGGCTCTCAGCAATCTGTTGATTTCTTGTAGATAAATCGATAGATACCCCCCCTTGAGATATCGATGTGGCACTTTGCGCCGTTCCAAGCAAGAATTCAGCTTTAGATGCCAATTGCGCCGGATTATCGAGCATCTTTGAAAACATGCCTCGAAGCATTTGCACTACTCGATTTGATCCGCTTGAAACTTCCTCTGCACCCCCCGTTACACCACTAATATTTGATTCACCGGCAGCTCCGGAACCTGCAACGGCTGCTCCAATCATCGCCATGAGAGAGAAAAGAACCGTTAAAATGCTCTGTAGCGTTTTGTCCTCTTTCTTCTCATCACAACCGGCAGCTAACCATGAGCAAAGAGAAGCCATTTGAGTGACAAACCCTGTTGAAACCAGCGCCGTACACCCCGCTTGACCTGCAGCGGCAAATGAACGTCTGATTCCAATATTCTTCATTCTCTGAGATAAGTCATTTTTAAGTGCTTGAGAAAACTCCGTATAGGCTTTTCCTTCAACCTGAGTCATCTCTTTCGTCACCGTTGATGAGATGTCATTGATCACTGTCATGCCGCCCATGAGCGTTTTCGCCAAAACTTTTTTTGCAGCCTGTTTAACCGCATTCTTTGCAACAACCTCTCCTTCTTTCTCTAAAGACATCATCGCATCTTTAATTCCGGCTTGAAGTCCCTCTTTAATTCCATCTTTCATACACTCTTTTACAAGCGTTGAACCATATGTTTGACTTAAAGATTCTCCAACCTCTTTGGCCGCTGCCTGCGCAGTGTCTTTCATCACCGTTTCAAGAACTTCAGGACTTGCACCGTCTTTAGCAGCCGTTTCAACCGCCTCTTTAACCGCCTGTTGAACCGCATTCTTAATTTCAGTTGTAATCGCTTCTTTCATTGCCGCCGTTGACGCTGTTTTACCGGCTTGCATTGCAGCTGTTGTCATAGACGTTCCAAGACAGATTCCAAGTGTGACCGCCACCTCGATAATACATGTAATCCCCTCAGATAGCCCTTGAGCGAGTTCTTTTGAACAACCACACGACTCAAGACCTTTAGCAATCGCCGATGTCATATCTTGTGTAGCACCCGTCTTATCAAGTGTAAATAACACAACCATCGCCACAAACATCTCAACCTGACCTGTCGCAAGAGCGACAACAGCCATAATCCCTTGGAAAATATCGGCAAAGATTCCCAATATCCCCATAGCTTGCTGATCTTGAGCGGCTTTTTGAAGCGCTTCGTTTAACTTGTTAGCTGCAGCATTTGCAGAATCAATGGCCGCTTTACCAATCCCATTTTCCATCGTACTTTTTTCGCTCTGGAATTTAGCTTCCCACTGCTGAATCTCATATGTCAAGGCAGCAACGGCACCTAAAATATCCGCTAACGTTTCAGGATTGATTTCCTGATTTGGCGCGCCGCCTTCTTCATCACTATGACGAGAAGAGGCTTCCTTAATCTGATCATGGAGCTGATCTAAGCCTTCCGTGACCATTCCCATCAAAGCAATGCCTTGATTAGGATTCGATGTCGTCTTTTTATTCTTAGACTCAATCTTTGCCGAAACACTCATCGCAACCGAATCAGAATCTAATTCTTGAATTTTATAAGCCATAAATCTACCTACTTATGATTAATCTACTATTTATTATTATAGAAATTATGCGCTATCTTAAGCAGCGAATGATTGCGATAACAAGTTGTTAAAGAAAGCCACACCATTAATGATGGTCGAGGCCATATTCAATGCCTCTTGGCTCTGAGAAGAGTCGTTGTTAACGTCGTTTGTTGCCTTAGAAACAAGGTTACCCGCCTGCTGCGTCACGTTTTGAATAGTGGAGTTAGCTTGGTTATACTTCACCTGACCGGCACTCAGTTTGTTTTGATTATCTGCACCGCCTCCCGTATACGGAGCGATGTCCTTTGAATAAATATCTTCAAGAATCTTTTGCCCTTTAGTCATCGCCGTATTTTGAAGCTGAGCTAAAGGAGACGAAGCCTCCCCATCAACGAGAGTCGCATTGTTGAGCGCCCCTAGAAATCCGTCTAGAGCCTCCATCATATGCTGCTCGAAATTAACTTCACCTGAAGCCATGATTATTACCCTTTTTTATTAAATACTATCTACCCTTAATACAATTATAACTAATTATAATTAAAATTTCAATTAATTTAATTAGTTTCTAGCGCCTTTCATTGATGTATCAAACCTTTTTCGTTGCACAAGCCATTGATTCATAAGATCATGCACACAAGCCTCAAGTTTATTATACACTCCCACAGCATACTGAAGCTTAGAGGATTCCGCTGAGGCTATTCCACCCACCGTTGTTGATTCCTCAGAAAGACAGTCGATGTAAGGCTGTAATATATAAGCATTTGGAAGGCCATATCCCCCTGAGGATTGGGCTTTTTGCCAAAGCGAATGAATATTTTCAGGCTGATTTCCCTCTAAGACAAAGACACAACTCCCGAGCGATTGTAAGTTAGTCATTAAATTGATGACATTCTGCCCTAAAGTGGGAAAATTCTTTTCAAAAAATTGAGTGTTTCCATCCGTTTGCTGCTTCTGGATATACTGGAGCACGATTGAAAAATAAGTATTGTCCATCTGCCCTTCTTTTCCGCCCTTAAATGGGGGAAAGGCCTTGACATTTTCAAAAAATGTCCCCAACATCGTATTCAGAAATGTTTTTACGGCATTTCGGACATCGACGGAATGATCTGCATCGGCGCATCCATAGAATTCACTTTTAATGGCATTTGCTAAATTGAGATAGCTGGACATCTCTTTTAATTGTGCAGAAAACTTATCGATATTTGCAGCTCCCTCTTTCATTCGATCGCCACCTAACACCATGGTCAAGTAGAAATAAAACAACATAAAGGGGTTGCTCTTCTCACTCATCCCATTCTCTGAAAGTAGCTGAGCGATTTCCGACTTGGTGATCGAAGCGATTTGAGCGCTTGGATCTCCCGACATACTCACATCCGCAACAAATGGACTTGATGGAGCTACATTAACCATTGTATACCTCTATTACCCTTTTATTATGACTCTAAAGCTTAAGGTCTTATTCAAACTTAAGCTTTAGCTACCTTTTTATTATTTTCGGTTATGATTATGAGTTGGCTTGACCCATCGCACTGTTAAAATTATGTCTCTGAGTGACCCAATCGTTGAGCATATCTTTGATAAACGACTGTAGTCGGTTGAATTGGTTTTGCGAATACTGCAATTTTGATGATTCGGTTGATGAAATCCCACCCAGTGTTCCCGCTCCTTCTGAAAGGGCATTAACAAAGGGCTGAAGGAGGATAGGATTCGGTAAATTCAAATTATCCGCATTTCCCGACATACACGATTGCCAAAACAGATTAAGCGATAAAGGCGTCTTACTTGGATTTAAAAACACCGCCAACTGATCGGTATTTTGCATGATTCCCCTCACGGCCGTTCCGAGAACAGTCTGATTTAACTCAGAATCGGGGGCATTCTCAATATAGTTACTGAGCTTTGTATAGTTCTGATAAGTATCTGCACTGATGGATCCGTCTTCAGGAAAGCTTGGAACCCCAATATAATTCATATAAGGCTGAAAAAGCTCGTTGAGGACCTTCCCTAATCCACCTCTAAACTCAGGCGTCTGATCGTCATTTACTGAAGAAGCAGAAGCATAGAAAGAACTTTTAACCGAGTTCCAATCGTTTAAATATCCCGTCATTTGACTTAACTGATCAGAGAGGTTATAAATATTTTGTGACTGTGATTGAGTCTGGTCTTGCTGCATCACAACCGTGACATAGTAGAAAAAAAGCTCAAAAGGATCACCCTTTACAACATCAGCCAATTGGCTATCGGTAGCCTTTTGAGCAGGATCAATATGACTTTTAGCTGTAGATGGATCTAATGTAGCTAAATGAGATGAAACCATTTTTTTACCTTTTTATTATTATTATTTATTAACTTTTTTACTTTTACGATCCGGCTTGTTGTGTCTTTTTTACCGGTGCCTGTAGCTGACCGTAATAATATCCAAACATACTCTTCAAAAAGGAGAGGACTCCTAAATAGTGCTTTTGTTGGTAATTCATATTTGTCGTTTCAACACCTGCAATCCCCTTCACATATCCACCAACAGAACTGATCGCATTGAGGTATCCGTCAATAGCCGGTGGGTAAGGCATCCCCGGAATCGCTCCCGATGAACCTCCCGATTCAGCCTTGTCCCAAATGGACTTCAATGTAATGAATCCGGCTAATACCCCATCATTTGCGCTAGTGACCTTAAATCCGGTCATAATCTGCTGAATCATTTTCGTAATTGTCTGTGGGGAAAAAATAGGATCATGTGTCGGCCCGTCAGCTGCTTTTAAAGCGAGTTGAAAATCACTATAGCTGATCTTAACTCCGTTCGTTCTCACAATTGGTTGCCCTACAAGCTTATTAATAAATGTCGCAATTTGAATTCGCAATTTAATATCCGGTACTCCCGGCGCTTCCGTTTGACCTGCCATAAAGGCCGCTTTAACATCCGTGATCGAATTGACATAGACTTGTAGCTCACTTAATTGTCCGGCCAGTACATTGATCCCCTGAGATAACTGCGCTAAAGCTTGGACATCCAAATGTTCAGCAATCATATAATAGAATGCATGAAACGGGTCAGTCGCTTTAGCTAAGCGGTCTTTATCTAATTCTAGTTTCGCTCTGTCTTGGACGATTAAAGAAACACCATAATCCGCGTGCGGACCTTCCGATGCAGGAAACAACTCTGACATACTACTACCCTATTTACCCTTAACTAAATTATAGCAAATGGCGATTAAAAAAACAATTTTAATTTTAATTGTAAGTAGCTTATTTTAAGTGTTTTACGAAGGGGCTGTCAAAAATTTATTTTTATTGTAATCCACTCATAATAAATGAGATAGAATCAAGATTTAATCCACTCATTGCGTCTCTTTTTCTTTTGGGGGCTGGATTTTTTCTTCGCGCCCGGCTCATGAATCTCAACTGCCTTATGCTCAACCTGTTTCTCTTCCATATAGTTTCGAATAACCTTTGAAGACTCAAGCATCTCTTTCTTAGCCATTTCCAAAACCCTTTTTTGATCGGGCGTGAAAATGTTCGTATCATCGGAAAGCCGCATTAATTCTTCTTCGCTCATGCCGACCTTATCACAGCTCTTTTTCGAGTACTCAGTGATCTTTTCCTGCATTTTTTTGATCATTCTTAGCACATCATCTTTTTCAGCCCCTGAAGCCTCCTTAAGCTCCCCTTTTAGCTTCGAAAAAAAACGGTATGTTTTAAGAATAATATCATCCGAATTTTGCCGAGTATTTGATTCAAATCCCGTTGAAATCGATTCGAGTAACTCTTCAAACTCATCATTGATCATGTTTTTGTCCAGTTTTTAGGATTTTTTCTTTTTACCTTTTTCCGGTAGGGCTGAGCATGTTGAACAACGGGATCCATTTCTTTTACAACCTCTTGTAAACGACCCCACTCTTCTTGGGAATAATTGCTCTGATTTGTCATGATGCGTTTAATTTCTTCTTCGGATTTACCCGTCACCCCGGCTAAATCCGCTCTCAGCCGATCTGCTTTCTTTTGATAATCTCTCAGCGTTTCAATCGCCTCTTCTTGCTCCTCAGGGGCTCCATTTTTACTCTGATCTAAAAGTTTTTGAAAATGACGCAAAGCCTCTTCCGTAAAATCCGGATCCAAAATTTCAGGCGGCAAAATTTTCATGATATCTTCAAATTCCTTATCAGCCATTGTTGATTACCTTTGATCGATCTGTTTTTCATAGGCTTGGAGCACCTCTTGGATCTTCTTTTCAACCTCATCTCGAGTCCGGCGATACGCCTCTTTTTCTTCCTCATTCTCAAAGGAGTCTTCGGTGACTTCAACAATCATTTGCTCTTTTTTCATTTCTTCAAATAGTTCAATGATGGATTTTAATTTTTGAATAGCAGCGACTCTTTTAACCTCAAGCCCGCTATCAAACGCTTGCTTCGCCTCATCTAAAAAGGCATAGGCCCGCTTCAAAATTTCCTGAGGAGAAGCCTTCCCTTTTTGAGCTAAAGAACAGACTTCCAAAAACTTCTGATAATTTGTTTTCATATTGATCCTGATAACGCCATTATCTCTCTAGATAGTTCAAACTTCTTTTTTTGAATAGTCCTATGCATCCTCTCCGTTCATTTTTTCTATACAAAAAACCGATCCTTCAGTGTATTTTAGCATAAACTCGACTTTGCAACTTTTTGGTCCCGCCTGCCTCGTCTATTTGCGCATCATGCGTTCGACCTATGGTCGAACTGGGAGATTATTAAAACCGGGAAGGGGTAAAAAAACCCCTTCCCGGTTTTAATAACTTCCCCGAAAACAAATATCTCGAGGCCTTCGGGTCCAAAAAGTTACAAAGTCGAGATAAAGAGGTGTACTTAAGTGATTACCGAAGTTGTGATAGAACAATATCTGAATAAATTCGCAATCGAGTATGGATTAGCAGACTTATATGAAAAACCGGGAGCTAAAATATTTTCGCTCGATCTAGATCATCGCTCCATTCATTTGTTGATGACCGAAAGGGGATTTTTATTGCATGGCTCCGTCGGAGTGCTTCCCGAAAATGATGCTGAGCCGCTCCTCCTCTTTCTATTGAACGCCAACTATCTGGGGCAAGGGACGGGCTCGAGCACACTCGGCCTTAAACCGGACACCCAAACCCTCACTTTAACAATGCCGGTTGAATATGAAATTAGCTATCCGGAGTTTAAAGACGTATTAGAAGAATACCTCAATTATTACGATTATTGGATCGAAGAGATTCTTGAAAAAACAAAGCTGTGCTCATCTCCAACTTTGTGAGAAATGCGAGCTATACCGAAATGAGTTGAAGAATTGGGGTTTTAGCTTTGATGGCGCTTCGAATTTTTATCAGGCTTTAGCCGGCTTAATTTTTTGACCCTATTGAAGATAGGTCAAAAAATTAAGGGTAAAAAATCGAAGATGCCGGCGAAGATAAAAACCAATTCTTCAATTTATTTCGGTATAAAAGAGATTTTCTTGTGAAGAAGTATTCAAAATAAACCCAAAACCAATTACTCTATTTTGTATGGACTCACATTTCTTTAATAACATTGAAAAATGATGATGCTCTAATGCTTTATTGCATAACTCGATAAACTATCAGGTTATTGACCATAAGGACTTTAACAACCACGGAGAGCACAGAGTACACAGAAAAAATCAAGAAAATGCGCATTCCGGTGCCTCTGTGCTCTCTGTGGTAAAAACTAATAATGAGCATGTTAGGTGAAAATGAATTTATGCAACAACGCCATGCTCTAATAAAAAAATGGTTTTTTTTGAGCTAGTTATGTTAGTGATCTAAAAAGAGAAACTATGACCGAAAAATCGACAGAAATTTGATCCGGGGATAGTTTCCGAATAAACGCAATACAAAGAAGATTCAGATTGAATGGCAGCATTTCTCATCGCAGAAGAAGGCATACTAGCCGGCACAAACTTACCCTTAGTTGAAGAAGAGGAATGGATCTTAGGACGCGATCCCGACGTCTGTTTTCATGTCTTGGCAGACCCCATGGTTTCTCGCAAGCATGCCCTGATTCGCCTTCAAGACGCCCACTATTTCATTGAAAATCTCAGTTCGACTAATCCTGTCATGGTCAATGGGGAAAATGTCATTGACCCCATAGAGCTGCAAGAAGACGATATGATTCAGATCGGAAGCTCTACCTTTCGTTTCTCACATTCTCTACCTGAGCAGCCGTTGAACCCTCTATCGGAATCAACGGAAGAAACCCAAACGGCCAATCTCTTTGACGATATCCGGCCCGAAGAAGACTTTTCTCTCGGACGCCTTAGCTTTACGACTGAAATCCAATCGCGATGGATGATTAAAGTGACTGCAGGTCCTAATGCGGGCGCTGAATTTACGATCCGCGCAGGCGAATCTTATATTTTGGGAAAAGACTCCAATCAGGCTGACATCTTATTTCAGGACTTGAGTGTGTCCCGGCAGCATGCTCGACTCACCTGTTCGGAAGAGGAGGTCGTTAGCATTGAAGATCTCGGCAGTCGCAATGGCGTCTTAATCAACGGATCGCTTTCAGAAGGTATTACGGAGCTCAAATCTCAAGACTTAGTCGCGATGGGAACAACAGCCTTTCTTGTCATCGACCGCGAAGCGACGCGAGAAACGATCTACTCCCCTCCCTCCGTTTCCCGCTATATTGACCATGAATTGAGCGAAGATGAAAGAAAAGAAGCTAAGGAAAAGGCTCATGATCTCGAAGAAGAACTGATTTTAAAGCGCAACTGGAAAGAAACATTGATTCCTTTCCGCCATCTCATGATCGGCTTTCTTCTTTTAATCCTTGTCGCCTCCGGTGTCATTGGAGTGATTTCCCTATTTCAAACATCGACAGTCACGATTGCCAAACGCGATGAAATGGGAGAACTTAAAAAGCTCCTTCACAATTTCCCCGGAGTGCAGTTCACCTTCAACCCGGATACGGGAGAGCTTTTTTTAGTTGGTCATGTCGTCACGGATGTCGCCTACCAAGAAATGCTCTACCTTCTCAAATCACAAACTTATATCAAGTCAACAGATGACAATGTTATCATTGACGAGCTCGTCTGGGAAAACATCAACTCGCTTCTCTTTCGCAACCCGGAATGGCGTTCCGTGCTCGTTACGGGATCGAAACCGGGACAATTTATTGTTAAAGGCTACTTACAAACGCTCGATCAACTCGGTGCATTGAATGATTTTCTCAACCGCAATTTCCCCTATCTCGATCGATTAAAAAATGATGTCGTGATTGAAAACAATTTGGAGACAAACATCACCTCTCTTTTAGCGGAAAACGATTTTCTCAATGTCACCTTTCAATCGGCTAATGGAGAGTTTGTCTTTTCAGGTCGAGTGGATACAAAGCGAGAAATGGAATTCAATCAACTGATGTCTAGAATTAATGCCCTTTCCGGAGTGCGCCAAATCAAGAGTTTTGTCATTTATACAACGCAATCTTCCTCTCGGATTGATGTTTCCAACCGATTTAAGGTAACCGGAACCTCCCGCTATGGGGATACCAACCGGTTTGTATTGATCAATGGAAAAATATTATCTATCGGCGATGCCTTAGATGGGATGATCATTACAGTGATCAATCCCGATACGATTTTTTTAGAAAAAGAAGGCATAAAATATAAAATTGACTACAATCTCCAATAACTGTTATGGAAGATATCTTAAGTCTATTAAATGGGAGCTTCACATGTTTGGTTTAGAAAAAAAGAAAAAAAAACCATTCGAATTTGATCTTGAAAAAGAGCTGAGAAAAGACCCTAAAAAAAGGGCAAAAATGATTGAAGATATTGCTCGGCACAAACATGAACTTAAAGCAATCCTCCGAGAAGGAACTAAAACTAAAGAATTTGAGCAATGCAGCCTTCTCCTGCAAGGATATGAAGCGCTTGAAACAGTAATTAACAACGTTGATAAAGATTAATGAGGTAGCATTATGGGTGTATGGGCATCAATTGGTTTTGGTAGTTTAATTGACGGATATGCCAAGCTTCAAAGTAGCGTCACGTCAATGATTCATACGGTCGCGAGCTCGATGAGTTCGGCAACCCCCGGTAAGTTTTTACTCCTGCAATTTATGATGTCACAAGTGACTCAGGTGGGAGATTCGATTTCGAACCTCTTATCTCAGGTCAACTCAATGATAAATAACGCTGTAAGGAACCAAAAATCTTCGTAATTTTAATTGGATAACAAGGTACATACCACCATGTCTAAACTAACGGAACAATATAAAAACGAATTTATCCTCTTCTTAGAAGCGGGCTTCATTGCCGTCAATCACGCAGATGAAACTTCAGCTCTAAAGCTTTTTGAAGCCTCTCATCTACTCAAACCGGAGTCTGTCCTAAATGTAGTGGGTTTAGGCTATTTGCATATGTGCAAATTGGAGCTCACTAAAGCTGAAGCCCACTTTAAAAAAGTGCTCGACATTGATCCTAGCAATGAAATGGCAAAGACGATGCTTGGGATTACAATGAGCATGTCCCCATCAAAAGGAGCTCAAGGCGAGCAAATTTTAGAGGAATTAACCCATTCAAGCACCTCTGAAGTCAAAAAACTATCCAAAGATGCGCTGGATTTTGTTGAACAATTTGTAAAAAAACGCAAATAACTATAGACTGTGTTCACTTATGAGTTCTGAATTACCTAAAAGTCCGGGCAGCATTGAACCGGCAAAAGCAACTGAAGCGATTGAATCCTCCACGGAAGGATCGCCTAAGCCTTTTGGCGAATACATGCAGGAAAAAGAGCCTTCCCAAGCAACGGCTGCGCCCGCCCCCGGCACAGAAGCGCCGAGCCCCATGGATTTAGCTAAAGGCCCCTACCAGCCCACTGCAACGCCCACAATGGAATCGGTCCATTCTCAAATGAGTGCCGTTAGTTCTTCTCTAGGTGATTTGCAACAACAACTCAATACTCCCAACCTAAAATTAAAGCCTTCCGCTAAATATCTTTTGCGCAACAAACTCACTGACGTCAACTCTAAAATTCGAGATGCGGCAACAAAAGCGGGCGTGGATGTCGGCGAATCGGTAGATAATATCGGACGCAATAATCCGATTATGAAGTTTTTAGCTCTTTTATCGGACGGTACAAAACAACTCAGCGCAGCACAAAATCATATTGCACAAATCAGTAAAGGTGGATCCTCCTTAAGGCCTGCAGAACTCCTGATGGTTCAAGTAAAACTCGCCCGTGCCCAACAAGAAATCGAATACTCTTCGACCATCTTAAGCAACGCAATTAGCGATATCAAAATGCTATTCAACACACAAATATAGCATTGTAATTTTCATTTTTTGATCCACTATGACAAAAGAACATGACTTTGATAAATTAATCGACCACTTAGATGACCTCGAGCTCACGACGTTGCATGGGAGAATTACGGAAATTGTCGGCATGCTCATTCGAGCCATTGTTCCCAATGTCAAAATTGGGGAAATTTGCATGATTAAACGAGAAGGAGATCCTCTTCTTGCAGAAGTCGTTGGATTTACAAAGGAAGAAGTTTACCTCTCTCCCCTTGGAGAAATGACCGGCATCGGCCCCTCTTCTGAAGTCATTCCCATGCACCTCCCTCTACATATTCGTGTTGGGGACGGACTGCTCGGTCGCATTTTAGATGGCATGGGCAATCCCCTGGATGAAGATGAAAAAGGACCGATTCAGACTGAGGACACCTATCCTGTTCTCAATGAGCCCCCCGACCCGCTCATGAGAAAAAAAATCGATGAGCCCCTCTCAACGGGAGTGCGCTGTATCGATGGAGTGATTACAACGGGAGTGGGTCAGCGCGTCGGTATTTTTGCAGCTGCAGGCGGCGGAAAGTCGACTCTACTCGGAATGATTGCCCGCTATGCCCGAGCTGATGTCAACGTCATTTCCCTCATTGGAGAGCGGGGACGGGAAGTGAGAGAATTTATCGAAAATGATTTAGGGCCTGAGGGGCTAAGTCGTTCCGTTATCGTCGTTTCAACATCAGATCAAGCAGCGCAACTCCGGCTCAATGCGGCCTATGTTGGAACGGCCATTGCCGAATACTTTAGAGACAAGGGAAAACGAGTGATTCTTATGATGGATTCCGTCACTCGTTATGCAAGGGCCTTAAGAGAAATTGGCCTCGCTGCAGGCGAACCCCCCGCCCGCGCAGGATACACCCCCTCTGTTTTTGCAACCCTTCCAAAACTGCTTGAGCGTTCCGGGAATTCAAATAAGGGGAGCATTACCGCCTTTTATACCATCCTCGTCGCCGGAGATGATATGAATGAACCTGTTGCCGATGAAGTGCGCTCCATTTTAGACGGTCATATTATCCTTTCAAGTGAACTTGCGCGTCAATATCACTATCCCGCTGTTGATGTGCTCGCCTCCGTTAGCAGGATTGTTAGCCATATTACAACAAAAGAACATCTCGAGCTAATGGGGCAGGTGCGCGAGGTTCTTGCCAATTACAAGAAAAACGAACTACTCATACGCATCGGGGAATATAAGCCGGGATCGGATAAAGCGGCCGACTTTGCCATTAAATACATTGATAGGGTCAATCGCTATTTAAAACAAAAAGTCGATGAGAAGTGCAGTCTTGAAGAGAGTATTCAACAACTTCGCCTTCTTTTTAGATAAGACACCAAAAACAGAGTCGTATGGAAAAATATCCCCTTGAACAACTGGCTCGTATTAAGCAAAAACGCCTGGAAGAGGCAGAGAAAACGCTTTTAGAAAAGCGCCGGCTGCTAGAAGACGAGAAAAAAATGCTGGAGACTCTCGAAAAAAAGCGGGATGAAGTCAAAAAACACTACAATGACAAACTCAATCAGCTCTACAGCGAACTCGATCAGGGAACAACGAGTAATCGCATTGAACAAGCACAAAAATACCTGCAAGTCGTCGAAGAAAAATTAATGGCGCGTGAAAAAAAAGTACAGGATCAGTTAAAAAAAGTAAAAGCAGCTGAAATGGCTGTAGAAGCGGCAAAACAAGACGTTCTCAAACGTCAAATCGATGTGGAAAAATTGACGATTCACAAGCAAGAGTGGAAAAAAGAATTCTCTAAAGAGGTTCTGCGCAAAGAAAACATCGAAAGTGATGAGCTTGGCTCTGCAATCTTTGCTCGAAAAAAAGACAAACACCCCTTTTCAAAGAACAAGAAAGAAGATTGACTTTTTTGATTTTGATATCTTAGAGTGTTAAACTCGAGTTAAAACCATATTACATCATTAGGTTTATATATGAAAAAATATATTAGTTCTTTTGTTTTAGCAAGCCTTGTATTTGCCTCAAGTTTGATGGCCGATGAAGAAAGCGAAGTCCCTTTTACTCTAAAATATGATTTAGAAATAAAATGCCCTGCAAGTGATGAACTCGAGGCGTTTAGGGAAGTGATGCCAAAAAATTGGACCCACTCCGATAATTATCAAAAATGGTCAGAAGCCACTTTATCTCAACTTGAAGCCTTGATCTCTCTGATTAAAAGTGGAAATATTAATCACGGATCTTGCAATATTTCGATCAATGAAACCAAACCTCCTTCTCCCCGTTACTCCGTTGAATCGGAAGAGATAGAGAACTAATTCATTATTAATATGTTAAGGGACAGAATTCTATCCCTTAACATAAATGGGGAAACCCTATATAATCCTCTTCCAAGAATGGGGGTTTTTTTATGTCTTTACAACGCGTTTCCCTTATAGGGGACTCTCAAGCAAAATATCCAAGCCAAGCTGCGGTTCGACATAAAATTTTTGAATGGCTCCCCAAAATCTACCTCGCTCTTTTTCTAAACCCCAATCCTTGGACTTATAGACGCAATCGCGTCATTTTCCAAGAGCTTTCTAATCCCGATCAAGAAAAATTTTTATCCCTTTTCCACCGAAAATGAGTTTTTGATCCCAAAAAAGCCCCTTCTCTGGTACACGAAAGTTATATACCGATCGAGGACAAATAAGATGGCCGATCCCAATCGTATTCCGGACTATCAAGGTCAGCGCCTCCCTTCTGAAGAATCTCGCGAGTCCGAGATCGATCCCGAAAAGTTTCGCAAACTTACAAAAGTAGAAGAGGCCGATGAAGCACCAAAGAAGAAAAAACGGGCTCCCGCAGAGGAAAAACTCGAGGAAGAAGAGGATAAAAAAGATGTCGAAGACGGAACAGCTCCTGCTCGAGCGTTCTCCTCCTACATGTCCGATCAGCGATCTGATAGTGACCTCAATGTCCAAAAGCCTACCGGAGGAATAAAAAGAGCCCCTTCATCAGCACCGGAAGGAACCCAAAGTTATAATCTCCCTAAGGCACCTTCTTCTCATTTCCCCGGAGGAAAGGGGGGAGAAGAACTCGGGGACGCCCTCTTTGAGAACTTACCTGAAGCCCCTCCGGAGTACAGCGAAGAGCCTCAATCCCCCTATATTCCGCCGGCCCCGATAAAGGCAGGAGCCTTGCCACAAGCCCCTGAAGAAACGGAGGAATCTCCCGGACCTAAGCTCTCTTTTACGCCCGAAGGGATGCCCGAATCTAAACAGCAATCTTTCAATCAAGGGAAAGAGTCCTCTTCACACCCTGTGATTAAACCTCAAGGGATAAAGAATAAAAAAGAGTTAGAAAAAGGGGAGAAAATTGAACCCCTGAAATTAGAAGCCGAAACGAAACACCCGCACCTCGAAAAAGGTAAAGGGGAAATCCCCCAAGGAAAACTACGCTCCGAAGCGCCCCCCTTTCCAAAACAGCCTACAGCGATCAAAGAGACGAAAGCCCCTTTTCATGCAGACACTGAAAAGAGCTCAGTGCCTCAAATAGCTGAAGAACACGAGCTATCTAAGGAAAAATCTTTTCATGAAGAAAAAATGCCACATCCTGCTGAGGAACCATCCAAAATAACCCTTCCATTTAAAGAAAAAGAGCAGCAAAAGCCCCCCTATGAAGTGAAAGCTGAAAAGACGTCAACAACGCCTACGGAAGGGGCCGTTGATGAAGCTGCTGCAGCTGCCGCTGCGAAACTCACGGCGCAGCCACCAATAGCTCCGGCGGCAGAAGGAGCCCTAGATATTGCAGCAGAGAAAGCACAGCCTCTTTCTAAAAAACGGATTATTTCACAACCGGAAACCCCCGTAATTTTTTCTAAAGAGGGCAAACTCGAAACGCATTTGTCACGCGATAAAGAAGAGCGGGAAGATCAGCAACAAGATATGCCACAAACCATCCAAGCTATTTCTCCCACGACAACTCCAATGCCCATTGAAGCCCCCGCTTATTCCCATTTAAATCCTCAAGTATTTGACCTTTTTGAGCGGATGGTAGGAGTGCTAACCATTGAAATGGGGAAAGGGGTTTCCACGACCACCGTAACGCTCAATATGCCGAATTCAGTCTTTAATGGAGCTAAGATTGTTATTGATCACTATGACATTGCACCTCATAGTTTCAATCTCCTATTGCAAGGATCTGAGCAAGCCGTTAACATGTTTAATGCAAACTTAAGTGATCTTGCTGCCGCATTCCAAGGGAGCAAGCTCGCATTTGAAGTCAATATACGAAGACCTGAACTATTACCCAAACACCAGACCCTTTTTCACCGCAAATCAACAGACTATAGCGGAGGCGAAGGTGAGCCGCATTAAAGATGAATCAAGAACTCAAAATCAACCACTCAAAACCTTCTGAGGGAAAGTCGACACTTTCCTCTAGTGAGCCCAAGCCTTTTAAAGCCTTTTACGAAAAGAAAAAAAATCTCGATGAAGAAAAAAAACAAGAACAGCCGCTTGATCCTCCACCCCCTCTGATGACCCCTTTTGAGCTCTTTACAGAGACCCATCAAAGCCATTGCAAATTGCAAGCGATTCAAGCGTCAACTCAAGCAATCTACGATTTGGCAGATGTGATTGAGAGTCACGTCATCTCTTTGCAAAAAATGGAAGACTCCCATCAAATGCTTACAACTTATTGCAATGAAAACAGCCCTTTCAATAGCCTCAGTATCGAGATGACTCACTACAATACGGCTCCGGGTTCTTGTCATATCCAATTCTTGGGGACAACGGAAATGATTCAAAAACTCGATACTCATATCGCCACGCTCGCCAATCGCCTTTCAAATGCTTTCCCTGAAACGGCCTTTCACTTTAAACCCTCTCAGTTGAAAGAGCCCTTTCAAACATCTCAATTTAAAAAACTAAACAAAAAACAAAAAATAGAGTATGGATTGAAAGTTCATACCAAATGAGGCCTCTTTGTGCAGCAACATTGGATTCGACATTTAACAACCGTCATTGATGAATCATTCGACGTCCCTCTTTTTGGGCTTCCTCCCACTTTTGATTTTGAACGTTTCCTCGCCCCCCTAAAGCTGGCGCTTCACTTAGAAGATCTCTCTTTATCCGTCGCCAATCAAGGATGGCGCTCTGAAGAACAGTTATTAGAGGGACTGGGCGACTCCCCCAGCGTGATGGCGCTTAGTTTGTCTCCTATTTCCTCACCGATCTTTTGGGCAATCTCTCAAGCGGATCTGCTTGAACTCTCTTCATGGACTCTGTCTCCTCAACAACGCACATTTCACTTTCAAGATTCAGAGATCCAAAAGGGGTATTATCACTTTCTCATTTTAGAAGCGATCAAGGCCCTGCGCGATAGCAATATTTATTCCGATTTAAGCCCTAAACTCGAGACGACACAATTAACCGGTGAGAAGAGCTTTACATTTGATATCGGCATCCATTCCTCTGAAAAGACGGTTTGGGGACGACTGATTGTTCCGATAGCATTTCAATCTGCGATCAAAAAACACTATAATCATCACCTACCCTCATTTTTAGAACTTAAATCAAAGGGGCATCTGTTTCTAGAAACGGATTTGCTTGCAGGCTATGTCTCGCTCACTCTTTCTCAATTTGACGGCATAAAGACGGGTGATTTTCTCATCCTCGATTACGCAAGTTATCACCCCAATACGAAAAAAGGCCATTTTCAACTCGCATTTGCCTCTCGCCCTCTTTTACAAGTTAAATTAAAAGACAATCATTTAAAAGTTTTAGATTATGCCTTTGAAATGGAAGGAAATATTATGAATGACGATGAACTCTCCCAAGATTCCCAACCTATTGAAGACCTACTTCACGAAGATGATGATCTCTTCCTCGATGATGAAGAGCCCCCGATCCCGGAACTTTCCGAATCCCCAAAGGAAGAGCTCGATGAAGAAATCGAAACAGTGCAAGAGCAAAAAATGCTCCACCCTAAAAATGTCCCTCTCATTCTTTCTGTTGAAGTGGCAAAAATTAAAATATCCTTGGATCAACTCCTTCAGCTTCAACCGGGAAATGTCCTTAATACAAGTGTGCAACCCGAAAGAGGGGTACAGCTATCCTTAAACGGTCATATCATTGGAAAGGGAGAGCTATTACAAATCGGCGATGTCCTCGGGGTCAGAATCGTTGAAATTGCCAATACCTCCGCGTAATAAATCATGACGAAAAAAGTCTTCTTTGACCAGCCTACCTTGCCTACGGCAAAGGCACAAACCAAACAAGCTTTACCCGATCGCATTGGTCCCTACATCGTTGAGAGCCTTTTATCCCAAGGGGGAATGAGTCGTCTCTATTTAGGGAAAGATCCTCATACCGATCAAATGATCGTCATTAAAGTCCTCTCTCCCGACTTTGTCCGCCATCCTGAAATGATTGCCCAATTCCTTGAAGAAGCCAAAATTATCAGTATTGCCGACCATCCCAACATCGTGAAGCTCTATGGACAGGGCAAATGGCAACATGGGCTTTATATTGCCATGGAATTCATTCAAGGGATCTCTCTGAGACAGTTTATTTATCAACACTCCCTTTCCCTCAAACGCTGCCTCGATATTGCATTGCAAGTCGCTTATGCTCTTTTGCATCTACATACGCATAACATTGTCCATAGAGACCTCAAACCCGAAAACATTTTGATCACTGAAAATGGAAAAGTTAAAGTCATTGATTTTGGTGTTGCCCAGCTCAAGGGGAAAGACCAACTCAGTACCTCAATGGAAGGCGGCATGATCGGAACGCCCCACTACATGGCTCCCGAACAAAAAAAAGATCCCAGCAAAGCCATTTTTGCTTCAGATATTTATGCCTTAGGCATCATCACTTATGAAATGATTATTGGGAAACTCAGTTTTGGCAATATCCAACTCTCATATATTCCCTCGCATTTGCGCTCTATCATAGAAAAAGCTATCGATCCTAATTTAAATAAGCGTTATGAAGACATTGTCGATTTTATCACGGCCATTTCCACCTATTCTAAAAAAGCGCTCTCCCAAGATGAGGGAAATAATGATGAGAGTCACTCTGAAATCTTAAGCACTATTATTCAAGCACAACAACAAATCACCTCTCTACACCTCCCTGAATGGGATCACGTCGATCTCACAATAGCCCGACCTGAAGGAGCTAAAGATCTCGGTGTCTCTCATGATTTTATTGCCCTCTCTCCTCGCCACTATCTCATCTTATCAATGGAGTCGACATCAGCTGATGTGAGTTCGAGCTTATTTATTACCCATATCAAAGGAATGATCAAACCTTTAATTAAACAATACCGTCAAAAATCAGTGACTCGATTTGACATTGACAACTTTATCTCTGAGATCAATGAGTTTCTCCTCGCCGATCCCTCTATCGCCCCTTTTAAGGCGAATGCACTCTTTCTTGATTTAGATGAAGACCGCTATCTTTTTTCATCCTGTGGATATCTCTCTTTATGGCATTACACTCCTGAAACGGCACTTCCAAAACTGTTGATGAGCGATAACCCGTATCTCGGCGTCTCTTCCTCCTCCGAATTTCGACATGTGAGTGACAATTGGTTTGCAGGGGATATTTTAATTTTGCATACGTTTAACGATTCAAATCTTGAGCAAAAGATGATCACGACGATTCAAGAAAGGGCTAAGGAGATCATCTCAAACCATATTCACTTGTCAATGGGAAGTCTCTCAAAAAAAATCCTCAATGAACTTCTCTCTCTTTTAGATCCTACCCTCTCTAAAGAACGCCGCAGCGTTATTTGTCTCCAACGTTTAGAAAATATTTAGCGTTATCTCGACTTTGTAGCTTATTGTGAGCATGAGAGCCTCATCTATTTGCTCTCAAGCCCAAAAAATTATAAAGTCGAGTTGCAAAAAACCTAAGATAGGTGTAATACCAATTCTTATATATAAAATAATTGACGAGTTGGAAAATTGTGGCATTCATTTTTCGAAATATCAAACAACTCATTATTTTTTGTTTGATTAGCTCCGTTTTATTTACGACTTATCCTGCACATGCTCTTTTCAATAAAAAGATCAAACCTAAGCAAGTCGATGCACCTCATAGCCTATCTGATGAAGGATACACGATTAATTTTCCTAATGTTTCCATCTTAGAATTAGTCAAGTTCATCAGTAAAATCCGCGGTGTAAACTTCATTTATGAAGATACGGATCTTAATTTTAATATCACGTTCACTTCTGAGGAACCGACCTCCCTTTTTAATATCATGTCGGCGTTCACTCAAATACTCAGTATTCATGGCTTGTCCGTTATTGAGGACGGCAATAATCTCATCATTCACAAAAATCAAGATGTGAGGCAAATTCCGACGATTGTCTCTTCTGAAACACCCCTCGATCTTGATGAGATGCCCATCATCGTAACGCGTGTTTTCAATATTCACAATGCCAATCCGGGCAATCTCGAAACCATTTTTAAACCGATGCTCTCGGGAACAGCTCTCATTACAACGTCTTCTGATACCAGGCAGATGATTATTACGGATACCTCTTCTAACGTTGAAAAGATTGCAGAGCTACTGATGATTTTGGACACCCCAAAAACAAATCTAGATGTGACGGTCTATAAATCTAAAAATGCCAATGCCCTTCAACTCACCCCCCTCTTAAATGAGCTCATCATGCCCCTATCAGAGGGAAACCCCGTCATCATTGTCCCTCAAAAAGAGACGAATAGCATCTTCATTGTTTCGACCCGCTATCTGATTGAAAAATCGCTGGAAATTTTGCAGGGACTCGACACCTACTCATCGCTCCAAGATCGCTCTCTTTCGTCTGACAACATTTTGGTCTATAAACTAAAATACAAAACGGCTTCTAATATTGAAAATAGCATCAAAGAAATCTCGAAAAGTGCCTCTGAGCAAGGTTTTTTAGTTTCCGGTATTGTTAGCTCCATCGATTCGGCTAAATACATTAAAGCAACAAATTCTCTTCTCTTTATTGGAGATGCCGAATCCCTACTGCGCATTAAATCGCTTTTAGAAACGCTCGATGTCCCTTCTCAGCCCAACCAAAACGCCGAAAACTCTAAATTTTATATCTATATTCCTACGGCTAAATCCGCAGTAGAAATTATGAGCTACTTAAAAGAAGTGGAGATGAGCTTAAAAGACTCCCATCTCTCCGATCCCAACATGATTTTGACACTCTCATCGATGCGCCTGATTCGCGATGCCAATACCATTGTCTTTACGGGCGATAGCAACTCGATTGGAGAAATTCAACAGCTGTTAAAAACACTGGATCTCTCTGAATTCAATTCAAAAAACGAATACTTTGTCTACACTCCCATTCATTTATCCCCTCAAACGCTCATTGACTCCCTCCATCAAGTGGCCGATCGGCTCGACAAGGCAGGGTTTGTCGACGAGGGCTTTGTGCATGCAATTAAAGAAGCCAAATATGCAACCTATTCCCATGCAATTATCTTTACCGGAAGTGCAGATACAATCAATAAAATTAAAAGCCTGATGAATGAGCTCGATCATACGGATAAAAAAATTCTATCCGATCAAAATATGCTCATCTATCAGGTCAAATTTGCAGATAAAAAATCCATTGAAAAGGCCTTAGATCGATTTGCAGACAGCCTTCCTATCGAAAGTCCTATCCATGAAGCGATTGAAAGCTCATCATGGATGCCTGAAGCCCACTCTTTAATTTTCCGTGGCACCGGAGAGGCTCTCGCTAGAATTAAGGAAATTTTGGAAGTTGCAGATACGGCAGAGTATGCTAAAGAAACGATCTTTACCTACCGCGTCGCCAATGCATCGTATGACCAAGTTAAGAGTGATCTCATGGCCTACTCGGATCAATTAGCTGAAGATGATCCCACTTATCAAACCCTTAAACAGGCCAAATGGGTCCCTGATAGCCGCATTATTATTTTTAAGGGCAATCTCAATACGATAAACAAAATTAAAGAGATGCTCAATGTGGTCGATCAGCACTCCACTTCGGGAGCTCCTGAAGCTCAAAAGGGCTATATTCTTTATAACTTAAAGAACACACCCGGCAATGTGGTCATTAAAGAGCTTAAAACGATCTCCCAACGCCTTGAAAAAGACCCTCAAGGCAATGCGCATTTAATTGAAAGCATTAAAAAGACTGAGTGGATTCCAACAACGAACTCTCTGTTTATCACAGGACCTCAGGGAGACATCGATCAAATTCTTAAATTTGTCGATAAATTCGATACGGCGCAATCAGCTAATTCGTATGTCATTATCAAATTGCAGTATGCTTCCGGCAATGATTTAATTAAAGAGCTTGAGGAAGCGACAGAGAAATTGAGCAAAAAAGAGGTCGCCTACGAAAATCTCCTTCAAACCATTCACCATATCGAATGGATTAAAAGCTCAAACTCGCTCTTTATTTCAGGGCCAACAAGTGATGTGCAAAAAATTGAAGCCATGATTAAAAACTTAGATGTCGCCCCGGCTAGTCAATTGGGAAGTCACTCTAACTTTTTTGTCTATCAACCAAAACATATTTCCGCGCCCGAATTGCAAAAAGCCATTAAAAAACTGGCCCATGATCTTGTTGAAAGCAAGCTTTCCGATCCCATATTGATCGAATCATTAGAGCACTTTCGTTATAACCCCGATACGAATTCCTTTGTCTTCACCGGTAATGATGCCACGATAGCCCGAATCAATGAACTCCTCGATAAAATCGATAATGAGCGCAATCAATCGACCAACACTATTTTCTTCCTCTATAAACCTAAAAACTTGGACAATCTAGCCTTTGAAGCAACGATTCAGAATATTGAAACCGAACTCAAACGCAATGATTTTGGCGATCGCAGTTTAATCAACTGTTTAGCCACAATGCGCCTTGTCAAAACATCGGGGTCATTCCTTTTTACGGGAGACCAAATCACGATCACTAGATTAGAAGATCTTCTCAAAACCTTGGACGTCTCTTCCGGAGGTGGCAAAAACAACCAATTCTTGATGTATCAAGCTAAAAACATGCCCATTGATCTTCTTGCCAAGAGCTTAAAAAATGTCTACGGTGATTTAGAAAGATCCAATCTCGCCAACCCTAGTTTATTAAATACCCTCAATTCTATGAGAATCGTTGAGAAAAATCATACGCTCATTTTTACGGGAACGGCGGAAACTCTCAGTCAAATCTCCGATCTATTAACCCGACTGGACGTCCCTGAACCGGCCATCGCAGCCAATCCTAATGTCCATTATTTCATCTATAAACCGACAAAGGCCCATACCAGACAAGTTGAAGAGGCGATTAGAAATGTCACAAAAGACTTAGAAAAATCGGGCCTTGCCAATACCTCCTTTTTAAATACCCTTAAATCGATGCGCTATGTCGATTCAACCGATAGCCTTCTCTTTACCGGGACCCAAGAGTCGATGGATAAAACGGAGGCTCTTCTTGAAAAAATCGATAATGACCTCGCCAGTCAGACCGGCGTACAAACCGTTGGGAAAACGACCTTTCTCGTCTATAAAATTAAAGAAGCCAATCCCGAATATCTTGAGAAGTCCCTCGATCACCTCGCGCGCGATTTGAAAAAAAGCCCTGCTCCGGATGAATCGCTCATTACGACAATTGAAGATATGCGCTATGTCAAAGACTCTAATTCCCTTATTTTTACCGGAACGGAAGAAACCCTCAACAAAATTAGAGAAATTCTGCCTCAGTTTGATGTCTCAATGGGACCTGCCCAACCCCGCGTTTCTGCAGAAGGATATATTCTCTATAAACCTAAATTTCTGAAAGGCGATGAGCTGATTCACCTCGTCAAAGATTTTGAACAAAACCTGATTAACTCAGGTGTCAATGAGCCCCAACTCTTTGATGCGATCAACAATATTAAGTGGATGCCCAAAACGGGACAACTTCTCGTTTCCGGGGATAATGAAGCAACGCAAAAAGTCATTACCCTATTTGAAAAATTTGATGTTGAAGCCTCTCAGATCAGAGGACAAGGAGAATCCTCCGTTGAAACCCTCGATGATATTAGCTTTTTGATTTATAAGCTCCAGTTCCACCGCGGCGACAGTATTCAAGGAGCCCTTTCCGGCATTGCCGGCGATTTGAAAAGAAACATGAAAAATCAATCCTCTCAAGGATTGATTGAAGCCATTGATTCGATCCAGTGGGTCAGAGCGACAAACTCTTTTATCGCCAATGGCGATCCCAAAGTTTTAGTTCGGCTTAAAGAGCTTTTAGAGAGTATTGATATCCCCCTTAAACAAGTCTTTATCGAAGTCCTCGTCATTGAAACCGATCTTACGGGACGTCTGGAATTTGGTCTCCGTTGGGGTGGACAAGGAGTCTATAAAGATCGGATGGCCTTCAGTGGCGGCTCGATGCCCCTCGTAGAAACAAGCCCGAATTTTTCAAATCTCCTCTCTCAAGTGAATGCGACAAGTCCACCTCTTGGAACAAATATGCCTATTCCCAGTGGAGGGAGTTTAGGTGTGATTGGCGATCTCATTTTCCACAAAGGACAGACCTACGTGTCGCTCGGAGATTTTGTGAATGCGATTCAGTCGGATGCGGATAGCACGGTGGTACTCAACCAAAAGCTCATTACGCAAGATAATCAAACCTCTACTCTTTTCGTCGGAGAGAATGTCCCTTATAACGGCTCGGTGGTCACAAACCAATCAGATAATACGACCATTGCGGCAAACATCGAATATCGAGATATTGGGATTAAACTCAGCGTCACCCCCAACATTGGGGAAGACAATATTGTTTCAATGGAGATTGAACAGAGCATCACGGAAGAAATTACCACCGGGGGGGGCTCAGGAGGAACAGCAAATACCGTATATGGCATTAAGACAAGAAAAACGGCTGCTGCAACAAAAGTCCATGTCCCCGACAAACATTTCGTCGCTATTGCAGGACAAATTCGCAACACGACCGCACGTACAAAAACAGCCATTCCTTGCCTTGGCGGACTCCCCATTATCGGGGCTGCCTTTTCAGATAATACCGATACAAAAACTAAGGCAAATGTTATTATGTTCCTAAGACCTGTGATTGTGAATACTTATGATGAATACAAAAAGCTCACACAATACCAAGAAAACATCTACCGTGATCAAGCGGTTACTGAAGACTTTGATGAAGGAATGGAGCTCATTCAACACCCTGATGACGAAGATTAAACGGCTTATTCGAGGAGCGCTTTCTCTTTTTATCGCGCTTTCCTTAGCCGGATGCTATGGTTTTGGCAAGGGGACCATCCAACCCCAACTTGCCTACGCAATGCCCGAGTGGCGTATCCAGTCAATGCCCACAGCCTTTGAACCTTTGAAAGAACAAGAAGAAGCTCAAGAGTGGGGAAAAGAATACAAAATTGGTGTAGCACTTGCAAAAGAGCTCGATCTCTACCGCGCGGTGACGGCTTTTAAACGCGCTCATATCCTCATTCCTAAAAGTGAAATGGTGCGCCGATTAGAAATCCAATATTATCTCGTCTTAAGTTATTATATTGGACATCGTTTTGAAGATGCCCTTGAAGCTTTTGAAAGCTCTTCTCTTGCAATGATCGATCGCTCCTTCCCGGTCTATAAAGACCTTCTCATTGTCCTATATGATTGCTATAAAAACTTGAATGAGATCGATCACGCAAACCGCGTTCTCGAGGCTATTCATCAAGCGGATCAACCTACGGGAGAGAAGCTCAAACTCTCTTACGCTATTTCTCAAGGTGAAGTGAACCGAATTGTGGCTGCAAGCTATAGCCCGCAAATCAAACAACAGAGCGAAGAATTGGTCCATTTTTATGATGAATATAAAAAATCGCCACGCACCGCTCAAGCACTCAATGCTCTCATTCCGGGTGCCGGCTACCTCTATATCGGCCAAAAGCAAACGGCGATCACCGCTTTTCTTCTCAACTCCCTCTGTACTGCCGCTGCTGCCTACTTCTTCTACAATGGAAATATCCCTGCCGGCATCGTGATGACGAGTTTTGAAGCGGGTTGGTACTTTGGGGGCATTTATGGAGCGGGTGAAGCGGCAAAGACCTATAATGAACGCCTGTTTGAAAACAATGCAAATCAGATGATGAGGAAAAATGAGCTCTATCCGGTGCTTGCTCTTCAGTATGCTTTTTAGCTATACCCTGACTGCCTATCAGCCGGGTTATGTCGAACCTTGGGGCAAAGATAAAGCCCTCGCCGGCTTCCAAAAAGACGAAGATTTTATTCCTCCGAAACGCAAAGATATCCCCTCACGCATCGCAGAAGCCGTCATCGCTTTTCATCAAAACATTCTCTCCCCTACCGACGGCCCCCGTAGTCACTACCGCCCCTCAAGCTCTGAATATATGAAGCAAGCCATCCGCCGTCACGGCTTTGTCATGGGCTATCTCATGGGATGTGACCGCCTCTTAAGGGAAAATAAAGAGCACTGGGTTTATCGCAAAACGCTCTACGGCAACACGGAATACAAATACGACCCGGTTATACCGAAATAAGCTAAAAATCAGTGAGTAGAGGCCATGTGAGGGAGTTCTTTTTGGCTTTTCTTTCGCAAATAGAACGTGAGCGGAATTCCAAGGAATGAATACTTCTCGCGGAAGGCATTCATCAGATAGCGCTCGTAGGTATCCGTCATGCGATCTTTATAATTGATAAAGAGAATAAACTGAGGGGGCGCCGTTTCAATTTGAGACATATAATAAATACGAAGCCGCTTTCCTTGAATCATTGGAGGATGATTGAGTTGCATCGTTCGCTCTAAGAAGTGATTGAGCTCAGATGTTGGAATACGGCGAGTGAGTTCGCTATAGACTTGCGAAGTCAGCTTGAAAACCTCTGATATGTTGCGCTGCGTCAGAGCCGAGCCAAAAATAATAGGGTAGAATCGCAATTGAGGGGCCATGTGAAAGAGGTCTTTCTTTGCATGCTCCATTCTCACATTACTGATTTGATCCCACTTATTAACAAAGAGGATACACCCTTTCTTTGCTTTTTCAATATCGGATAAAATCCCTTTCTCTTGGGTTGTCAGTCCATCAACGGCATCAATCATAAATAGGCAGATATCTGCCCTCTCAATCGCGCGTTGTGTGCGAATGGCAGCAAATTTTTCGACAACATTGAGTTCTTTATGCCGTCTTCGAATCCCGGCCGTATCAATTAGAGTGAAGGATTGGCCATCGATTTCAATGTGAGCATCGATACTATCGCGCGTTGTTCCTGCCTGATCGGAAACAACCACCCTTTTCTCACCAAGAACTGCATTTAAAAATGTCGATTTTCCCACATTAGGGCGTCCAATAATAGCGAGTTTAATGCCCTCATCAACAGCGGCAACTTCATCAACTGTAAGGCCATCGAGAACGGACTCATAGAGCTCTTCAATGCCGCGGCCATGCATTGCCGAAACCTCAACGGAATGAGGCGCATTTAAAGAAAAGAACTCATGGGCGTGTTGTTCGTTCTGCCCTTCCATTTTATTGATAGCGAGCACATAGGGCTTATTGCACTTTCTCACGAGCTGATTGACAACCCGATCGAGGGGTTGAACGCCGACGGTTCCATCAACAACGAGAATAACGGCATCGGCCTCAGCAATAGCGAGCTCTGATTGGGCAATCATTTCTTGATTGAATAAAGATATATTTTGAGGATCAATCCCTGCCGTATCGATGAGTTGAATCGGGGTCCCAAAATATTCGGTATAGGCATAAAGGCGATCGCGCGTTACCCCTTCCATTTCATCGACAATCGAAATTCTTTTATTACTCATTCGATTGAATAGGTGGGATTTACCCACATTGGGGCGCCCAACAAGAGCTATTTTGAGATAGGGAAGACCCATATTGACCACATATATTCATATATTTGCAAATAGCATAGTCGAAAAACAATTAAAACGCTACTGAATCCGAAACTGTAAAAACATTTTTTTATTTTTGGGTTTCTCTATGATAGTCGCGCAGCATTTGCATCAGCTCGCTCGGATCAATCTTTTTAAACTGATCCTCCTCATCATACCCGATCACATTCTGAAGGAGCCCTTTCTTCTGTTCAATGAGCTCGTGAATCCTCTCTTCGATCGTCCCTTTTGTGACAAGTTTAAAGACTTGTACACCCCGAGTTTGTCCGAAGCGATGGACCCGATCCGTTGCCTGGTTTTCCTTGGCGGGATTCCACCATCGGTCGTAGTGAATCACTACAGAAGCGGCAATTAAATCAATTCCCACTCCTCCCGCTTGGAGTGATGCGATAAAGATCTCACAAGAAGGATCATCGCGGAAGCGCTCGACCTCCCCTTTACGATCTTTAGTTTGTCCATGAATGCATGCATACCCAATCCCCATGCTCTCAAAATAGAGGCGAAAAATTTTAATCATATCGAGATATTGGGTGAAAACAACCACTTTTTGGTCACTGGCTCGGGCCTCTCTAATCAACTCTTTAAATAGCTCAAATTTGCCCGATGTGTGGTCGAGGTATTGCTCAGGTGTTTTAGTCACTAAGCAGGGATGATTACACACCTGCTTCAATTTGCTCAGCAGGGCGAAAATGTGCAAATGTAGACGGGGTTTTTCTTGTGTTTCTAACTCTTCCAACTCAATATATCCATGCTCAAAAATACGCCGGTATATCTCGTGCTGTTCATCACTCAAATCGATATAGGCAATTTCCTCGATCTTGTCAGGCAAATCTTGTAGAACTTCCGTTTTGCGCCGGCGCAAAATAAAGGGATTGATCAGCCGTTTGAGAAGCCCTGTTTTGAGGCGATCCTGAAACCGTTCGATCGGCAACACGAACATCTCTTTAAAGGCCTCATCTTTGGGGAAATATTGAGGGAGCAAGATATCAAAAAGGGCTTTGAGTTCAGAAAGATCGTTTTCAATCGGCGTTCCCGATAAGCCGAGCTTCATTTTTGAGCGGAGCGCCTTCAATGCTTTGTGAATTTGCGATTCTTTATTTTTAGCCGATTGCATCTCATCAAAAATGGCCACCTCAAACCGGATCATCTTGATTTTGGAAATATCGGTGCGCAATGTTCCATAACTGGTTAAAAACAAATCACTCCCTTGGAAAGCATCTAGGCTTCTCTGCGGACCATAATAAGTAAAGACTTTGATCTCAGGCAAAAATTTCGAGAGGAGCATTTCCCAATGGTAGAGGACGGAAGTGGGGCATACGACAAAAAATCGCGCTTCACTTTGACGGCAGTGGTTTTGAACGGCAGCGATCAATCCCATAGCTTGGTGCGTTTTCCCAAGCCCCATCTCGTCGGCTAAAATCCCCGATAAGTGATTGTGATAGAGATGCCAGAGCCATTTGACACCGATTTCTTGATAAGGACGCATATCCGTTTTAAAACCAACCAAACAGGGCTTGTCGAGTTCTGTCATTTTCAAGGATTTAAATTGAAGGAGCGCATTGACAGACTGAGGATCACATGATGATCCAAACTCGACATCTTGATACACGCAAAGACGGATCCATTCCATGGTTGTCATTTTGAGTCCATCTTTATAAATACGCTTGTCATCGAGCGTTTTTATCCAATCAAAATGAGGTTCTTTTAATAAAATCAATCCCGCATCTGAAGCTAAAAAAGGTTTCAGCGTTGTCACTGCAAAATGCAGATCCTCAAAAGAAGCGTCCCCAAACTCCGTGCGAACACAAAGCTTTAATTTCCACAATCCACTCTCCGATAAATGATCGACATGGGATATAAAGAGTCTCACTTGACGCGCGCATCTTAATTTTGGGTCAATTTCAAAAATATAGGGTTTTAAATCATTGAGCTCGTGAAATAAAAAGTGCTGCTCTAAAAAGGTGGGGATTTCTTTGACATTTTCATAGCCTGCAGGCAGCAATGCTTTTTCCGGGATACGCGAAAACCCCTCATCGGGCACATAGGCATATTCATTAAAGATCATCACGCGATCCTCATGATAGCCGGTTGTATAACGCACCTGCGGCTCGACTTCAATCACACCCGATTCGTTGTAGGAAACTTTAAGTCCCATTTTGAGCACCGGACATTTTTCGGCAAAAAACTGATGGACCAACTCGAGCTCAGGTTCATGAGAGCGGATAAATGAACTGATATCACGCCCCTTCAGCACCATACCGGGCTTCAAAAAGGAGTGAACAAGATTGACATTTTTCGAAAAAAATCCTTCCCCTCGAATATAGAGCCATTCCCCTAAATCAATCACACCCTGATAAGCATTCTCAAAATCTTCCGCAACATCAAATCTCAATTGCCTTTCCGGCGTCACTTCATAAATTAAGCGCGACTCCATCCGCGTTAAATGCGTCGCAAATCCCTCAAATTGACTGAGCCATACTTTATAATGGCTAATAAAATCAGCAATGCGCTCGCGCGCAATCACTTTATCTCCCTCATCAAACATGAGATCAGTCCATCGGATAAACCCTTTGTTTTTGAGATAGCCCCAAGGGGGAAAAAAATGAGATTGCTCCGCTTGCAAATCTCCTTTCTCAAATGCATAGAGCGTAATATGTAAGTTGCCACTCGCATCCATGTGCAAATCATACCGCGGTTCAATCGGGTCTAATTGAATGGATTCCCCCTTCAACTTATCCTGCAAAAGAATGGGATATTTACGAAAAACCTCTGCTAAAGCTTTTCCTTCAATCACCGGCCCCTGAAAAAGAGGGGGATTCATTTTAGGGAAAAATCCATAATGAGGCCTAAAGACCCACTCTCCTAAATCAACCTCTTTTGCCTTCTGAGGGAAATGAAACATCTCCTTGGAAAGAAGCAACGCCCTCTGATCGGGATCATAGGTGATTTTTTTCAAATCAAAATCATAAAAATCGAAGACAGGCAACGGGCTTTTCGTCTGCCTCAAAACCATCATTAGCTCAGGCCAATTGGCTTTTGCGATATAGACTGAAAATTCAATGTCATCAAAAGCGACAAAAATTTCAGTGGGCAACAAATCACTTGTCGCGCGAAATTGGATGTCATAAGAGTGGTTTTGCGCTTCTAAAACAGCGAGCCATTTTGCAAGGTCCGACCAAAAAGAGAGCTCAAACTGAAGCTCTAAACTCGGACGCCCCTCTTTGTAGTGCTGTATTTCTTCTGTCGAGAGATTCGAAAACTTAATGGAGTTTTCTTCTGTCTCCTTCTCGCGGTTAAAAACAAATTCCTTGAGTTTAGACTCCCCAATCTCCGTATTCGCTTTAATTTTAAATAAAATCTTATTTTGATTGGATGACTTGATCTGAAATCCCTTATTCTGTGGCAACTTGACAAGTTTAGGAGAAAAACCATGCCGACGGGCTGCAATAAAAAAGAGCATAAACCAAAGAGAGGACTTGTAGCGCATATGAATAGGAAGCGTGCCCCCCTCATATACCGCTAAATAGGCCGCTGCCACATGGGGGCAGCTTTTGGCTGCTTCAAATCGATCGCATGTACAAAAGTAATCGATCGGACGATAGCCCCCATCAAGCCCCAAAAAAATCCAATAGGTTGCTTCCCCTTTTTCCTCTGCAAAAACTTCCACTTGATAGGTCCGTTCGGAAAACAAAAGAGAGGGAATTCCTCTTGCCAGCAAAAGCCTTCCTTTTTCAAGGTCAGCTTTTTGTACAAAATCTATGTTCATTGATCAATCAACCTAACGGGGGAGTTTATTGAAGTATACCGCTCGTGATTCAAGAGCGGTATACATCATACCTTCAATGTGAATTATACACAAACGAACTCAAAAGTTGGGAATGCGCCTACAAGCCCAAAGTGTAGACGCACTCTTTCGACTCTGCAACTTTTATAGTGTTGCCATTTCGCTCTTCAATAGCGTTTGAGCCGGATAGTATTCATATCCGAGATCAACGGCAACATGCTGATTTGTCACTTTACCATAATAGACGTTGAGCCCTTCTCTAAGAAGCGGATCATCGAGCAGTGCCTTTTGATAGCCGAGATTGGCAATTTTAAGCGCATAAGGCAGTGTCGCATTCGTAAGGCCCATTGTGGCAGAGCGCGCGCACGCACCGGGCATATTGGTCACGCAATAGTGAACAACGCCTTCTTCAATATAAGTGGGCTCAGAATGGGTCGTCGGGCGCGATGTTTCAATACAACCACCCTGATCGATCGACACATCGACAATAGCGCTACCGGATTGCATCTTTTTCAAATGCTCTCGCGTCACAATTTTAGGAGCCGTCTTTCCGGGAATCAATACGGCCCCAATCACTAAATCAACACTCCCAATCATCTCATCAATCATATGTGGTGTCGAATAAAGCGTTTTGAGCTTGTTACCGAAAATGATGTCGAGTTCGCGGAGGCGATTGAGGTTGCGATCGACAACGGTGACATCTGCTCCGAGACCAATGGCCATACGAGCCGCTTCAGTTCCGACAACGCCACCGCCAAGTACCAGTACTTTACCCGGAGTTACCCCGGGAATCCCGCCAAGTAAAACGCCTTTACCTCCATTAGCCATTTGAAGGCAATACGCACCGGCTTGAATCGAAATACGTCCGGCAATTTCACTCATGGGGGTTAAAAGCGGGAGGCGATTGGATGCATCAATGACCGTCTCATAGGCAATACCAACCACTTTTTTCTCGAGCAATTTTTCTGTCTGAAACGGATCCGGAGCTAAGTGCAAATAACAGAAGAGGATCTGCCCCTCTTTTAACAACTCAAATTCGGCAAGCTGAGGCTCTTTCACTTTAATGATCATCTCAGCCTCGTAAATTTCCTGCGCCGTTTTTTTAATATGCGCGCCCGCTAAGACATACATCTCATTGGCAAACCCAATGCGGTCTCCCGCACCGGACTGAACCCAAACTTCATGGCCCGCTTCAAGGAGCGTCTTAACCATTGCAGGTGTTGCCCCAACTCGATACTCGTGATTTTTAATTTCCTTAGGAATTCCAATGTGCATAAATTGCTCCGGTGAATCATTGTTCCCGCTATCATAACAGATGAGTCAATATACTGAAATGAAATGAAAAATTGGGATTTTAGCAAAGATGGCGCTTCGAATTTTTATCAGGCTTTAGCCGGCATAATTTTTTGAACCTATTGAAGATAGCTCAAAAAATTATGGATAAAAAGGCGAAGATGCCGGCAAAGCTAAAAACCAATTCTTCAGTTTATTTCGGTATATACCTGGAATGGGTCACAACTCAGACGAATAGCTCCCGCTAAAAACACGCACTACCGGGCCACTCATCTCAATAGCCCCTTCAACTTGTCGAAATGCGAGAATTTCTCCATGAAAAAATTCAATCAGAGCTTCTTTTTTACCACTTTTAACAAAACAAGCATAGGCTCCGGTGCCACAAGAAAGGGTTTCATTTTCAACGCCCCTTTCATAGGTTCGGACTAGGATGCGATCCCGATTCATTTGCATAAAGTTGACGTTTGTACCGGAAGGGGCAAAATGGGCATGATGCCTTATGAGCCTTCCCACATCACTCACTCTTTCCAAAGAAACATCCCGGCTCTCAACAATAAAGTGATCGACCCCGGTATGATAATGAGATCCCACTAGATTGAGATCGTCTAAAGAAACCCGCTCTGAAACAATCCGATGCGGGGGGAGTAATACGGCTGTCCCCTCTCCTCGATAAATGCCACAGTCCGTTTCGATCACGGTCGCTGTTTGAAGATGAAAAAAAACGGTCCTAAGACCGTTCAGACACAAATCGACGCGCGACCCATCTGCATTGAAATAGAGCATTCGGGCATCGGCAATGGAAGACGAGCGAACACAAAGAATGCCATCCGCTCCGATTCCATAGCGGCGCGAGCACAACCTCTGCACCTCATTTGGATGAAGGAGAAGAGTCTCTCTCTCATCCAACAGGATAAAGTCATTCCCCGCCGCTTGATATTTGACAAATGGAACCATTTTCGCGATTAAAAGCCTATTTCTTGATAGCTCGACACAATCTTATCAACAAGACCATACTCAAGGGCTTCCGTAGCCGAAAGCCATGTATCGCGATCGAGGTCTCGCTCTACTTTTTCCTTGGGCTGCCCGGTTGCATCGACATAAATTTGCACAAGCTCATTGCGCGTTTTCAATATCTCTTTGGCATGAATCTCGAGATCCGTCGCCTGGCCGCGAATCACACCCGAAACACGGGGCTGGTGAATCATAATGCGCGACCGAGGTGTCACAAATCGCCTTCCCTTAGGAGCAACGAGTGCTAATAAAGAACCCATCGATGCCGCTAAACCTGTGACGAGCGTTGAAACGGGCGATGTCATCATGTTAATTTGATCCCAAATGGCAAATCCGCAATCAACCGATCCCCCGGGTGAGTTAATGATGAATAAGACAGGCTTGCCGGGTGCTTGCATCTCTAAAAACCAGAGTTTGCGAATAATATCCTTTGTGCTCTCTTGATCAACCGCGGTAGATAAAAAGATGAATCTTTTTTTTAATAGAAATTCATCAATCCGTTTGTCAATCCCTTTTTCAATATGTTTAGAATCCATTTCTTCATCTTCATCTTCGTCTTCGAGGTGAAATGCTCTTTCCATTATCGCTTGGCTCCTTTTACTTAAATGTGCTTAGCTCTCTATAGAGAGGAAATTGCTCTAAAAGCTCTTGAATTGCTTTTTGACAATCCTCTAAATGTCTTTTTTCAATCACCACTTCATTTTTACTGAAACCGTCAGATTTTTCAAGAAGTTTAGGTGAAGTGTGACGCAATAATCTAAAAATTATTTGTGCACATCTGCGCATCTCATCTTCTTTCAATCCCCTTGTCGTCAACGCTGCCACTCCCACGCGTATCCCCGACGTATACCAAGGTCCATTGGTATCGAATGGGACCGTATTGCGATTGACGGTAATACCCGCTTTTAACAAAGCATTCTCTGCATGACGGCCATTGAGGCCAAAACTCTGATTGACATCCATGACAATGAGGTGATTATCCGTTCCATCCGTGACGAGTTTGATCCCATTTTTCATCAATTCATCGGCCAGAGCACGGCTATTTTTGATCACTTGCTCAGCATACTCTTGATAAGAAACGGATAGCGCTTCTTCAAAGGCAATGGCCTTTGCCGCCATCACATGTGGCAACGGACCTCCCAGCACAATCGGACACCCCTTGTCGACCGTTTCTTTAAACTCGCTTGTACAAATAACAAGTCCTCCACGGGGGCCGCGCAGTGTTTTGTGCGTTGTCGAGGTGACGACGTGGGCAAAGGGAATGGGATTGTAATTGCCCGCAATCGCCCTTCCTGCAACTAACCCGGCAAAATGCGCCATATCAACCATCAAGACGGCACCCGAACGATCGGCAATTTCCCTCATTTTGGCAAAATCAATCAGGCGCGGATAGGCCGAATATCCGGCAATCAGAATCAATGGTTTCACCTCCATCGCCTGTTTTTCAATCGCCTTATAGTCAAGCAGATGCGTTTTGGGATCAACATCATACGTAAAGGCGTGCATCATTTTAGACGAGACATTGAGACGATACCCATGAGTCAAATGCCCCCCCGCATTGAGAGACATCCCCATCACTTTTTGATTTACCATCAACTGCCGCACTTTTTCATACTCTTCTTCGCTCAATTGCATGGGCGTCTTTTTACCGAGCCTCTCAACTTCCTTATCCTGCACCTTTTGGACAATAATGGACCAAAAAGCGACTAAATTGGCATCCGCTCCCGAATGAGGCTGAACATAGGCATGATCACACCCAAATAATTTTTTGAGCTTTTCAACGGCTAAATCCTCAACTGAATCGACATTTTCACACCCGGCATAAAAGCGGTGGTGAGGAGAGCCTTCCGAGTATTTGTCCGTCAACAAATTCCCCATAGCGAGTTGAACGGGAAGCGAACAATAATTTTCCGAAGCAATCATTTTAAGCGTGCTGCGCTGGGCCGTCAATTCGCTGACAACGGCCTCTGCCACTTTAGGCTCGATCCGACTGACGGCATCGAGCGCCGCAATCCAAGCAATGGCAGCATCATCGCGTTTTTCTTCAGGGGTTTGAGCTAAGTAGTGATTTAAAAATTTTCCCATATCACCTCGTGCGTTTAACCGGCGTACTGCAAGACAGGATGCCTCGACTTTACAATTTTTTGAACCCGCCTGCCTAGATCTTTGCTCTTGGGCGTCCGACCTAAGGTCGAACTAGGAGATTATTAAAACCAAATATCCCGAGGCCTTCAGGTCCAAAAAGTTGCAAAGTCGAGGCTACCACCCTTGCTTGCTTTAACTCAAGGGGCATTTCGACAAAATATACCGAAATGAATGAAGAATCGCTTGAAAAAGATCAATTGATCAGGTATATTTTCAACCAAATCATTCTAAACATAACATTCGGCAGAAAATATCATGCTCAGTTCATTAAAAAATATTTTAGATATTCAAGAGCTCGATGTGAAGATGATCCGCTTGATTAGGCTAAAACGCCAACGTCAAAAGGAACTCACTCAGATCGAACAGCTCACTTCGGAACTCCGCCTTCAGCTCTCCAAAAAAGAGGAAGACATTGAAACGATGAACCGCGAGATCAATGAGCTCGAAGAAAAAATCATTAAGCTGAAAGAGAAAATCAAATCGATTGAAGCGAAACAATCTGAAGTCAAAAAAATTGATGAATTCAATGCCCTGACACAGGAGCTCGCCCTCGCCGGTCGTGAAAAAACATCCGTTGAACACAATCTCTCCAACCTTGTCGACAAAAAAATGCTTGAGGAAGAGATCTTAGAGAAAATCAAAGTAAGCCTTAGTGCTTCTGAAGCCAGCGGAAAAGAGATCGAAGCCGAGATCAATGCAAACATTCGCGAAATCAATGTCGAAGGACAAGCTTTAAAAATAAAACGCGATGATCTTGCTAAAGACGCAGATCCCGTTATTTTAGCGATCTACGAAAGACTGATGAAAAACAAGAAAAACCGCGTCCTTGTGCCAATTGAAAACCGCACATGCAGCGGATGCCATATTGCTTTGACAGCTCAACATGAGAATCTCGTTCGCAAAGGTGAAAACCTCACGTTTTGTGAACACTGCTCTCGTATCCACTACTGGCAAGAAGCAGAAGACCAAGAAGCGGATAAAACACAGGGCCGTCGCCGTCGCCGAAGAGCCGCTGCCGTCTAATTTTTTAAGGAGATAAAGGTAATCGCTCCTCATGCATACGAGTTTGATGCATAGAGGGGAGGAAAGTCTGGACTTCGCAGGATGGGATACCAGAGAAAGACTGGGGGCCGTGAGGCTACGGAAAGTGCAACAGAAACCATTCCGCTACTGCAACTAGCAGTGGACAGGCTGAAACGTCGAACTTTGTGAGTTCGTCTGACACCTCGAAAGAGATGCAGTTGTAAACCCTATCTGAAGCAAGATATCTCAACGCCGATTACGGGTGCATCCGCCCGGGCACCGAGAAATGTGAGTCGCTAGAGGGTTATGGTGACATAACTCCAAGATGAATGATTACCCTCGACAGAATCCGGCTTAATCATCTCCTTATGAGGGAGCTAGAATTTTTCTAGCTCCCTTTTTTTTCTTGCATCAAAGGATGCGCCCTTTCATACACAGCGCGGCGATGACTCTGAGACACCTTAGTGTAAACTTGCGTTGTTGAGAGCGACTCATGCCCTAGAATCTCCTGAATCGTTTTTAAATCCATCCCATTTTCAAGCCAATGTGTTGCAATGGTATGGCGCAATAAGTGGGGGGTAATTTGGTGGGGCATTCCCGATTTGAGCCGGTATACGTTGAATAATCGATCGCAAGAGCGCAAAGACAGCCGCTTCCCCCAACGATTGAGAAAAACCGCCTGATGATCGCGCTCTTTCTTATGCCACGTCCCATCGATCAGCCTCTCATGCGAGGTGAGATATCTTTGGAGCCAGCCCATAGCCATTTTTGTGAGGGGGACAACCCTCTCTTTCTTTCCTTTTCCTCGAATGCGCATGACACTCTCTCTAAAATCGATATCGTTGCGATTGAGCCCAACGAGCTCGCTAATCCGAATTCCCGAACTATACAGAAGCTCAAGCAAAGCCCGATCGCGCAATCCCAAAAAAGCCCCCGTATCGGGGAGCTCTAAAAAGGCATCGACCTCATCTATCGTAAGTGCTTTGGGAATCGGCTTGTCGAGCTTGAGATTATCGAGCTCATGCATAGGGTTAAAATCCATCACCCCCTGAAGCACCGCATACTTATAAAACGATCGCAGAGCGGCAATACACCTAAGAGTCGTCCTTTTCTTATAGCGCTTTTGATGGAGCTGATCTAAAAAAATCCTTAAATCCCTTCTCTTGACTGCCTCAAAACCAAGCCCTTGTTCGCCCAAAAAGCTAAAAAATTTTTTAAGATCGATCTCATAGGCTCGCAGTGTGTGAAGAGAGGCCTGTTTAATCACCTTTTGATATCTTAAAAATTCCTCTAAAATCTTCATTTTGTTACACTTTAAGCAATCACTTTATTTTTCAGCTTAATATAAGGGTCTTCATGATTGGATTAAATAAAATTTCAAAAAAAATTGGAAGTCGCGTTCTTTTTGATGAAGTTTCAGCCTCATTTAATCCGGGCAACCGCTACGGTTTAACCGGCCCTAATGGAGCGGGTAAATCGACTCTGCTCAAAATTATGATGGGCGTTGAAGAGCAAACAAGCGGTGAAGTTGCCCTTCCTAAAAAAGTGGGCTTCTTGCGCCAAAATATTGATGACTTTAAAGAGCAAAAAATTATCGATGTGGTGATTCAAGGGAATAGTAAACTCTGGAAACTCCTCGAAGAGCGCGAGCGCCTCTACGAAGTGGAAATGACCGATGAAGTCGGCATTAAACTCGGAGAGATTGAAGAGCAAATCGCCGATGAAGGTGGCTATACGGCCGAATCGGATGCCCAAATCCTACTCACAGGTGTCGGAATCTCAGAAGAGTTTCACAACCTCCAAATGAAAACCCAACCCAATGACACGCAATTTAAAGTCCTTCTTTGCCAAGCCCTTTTTGGAGAACCCGAAGCTCTTCTTCTCGATGAGCCAACCAACCACCTCGACCTCGATTCCATCGGCTGGCTCGAGCAATTTCTCCTCAATTACAGAGGCATATTGATCGTCGTGAGCCACGACCGCCACTTCCTCAACACGGTAACCACCCATATTGCCGATATCGATTATGATACCATCATCATCTATCCGGGAAACTACGACGAAATGGTCGTCACTAAATCCGAGCTGCGCGGTCGAGAACTCCAAGATATCAAAAACAAAGAAAAGAAAATCTCCCAACTCAAAGAATTTGTGGCAAAATTCGGCGCGGGAACACGCGCATCTCAAGTCCAATCGCGCCTCCGCGAAATGAACCGCCTCCAACCCCAAGACCTCAAAAAATCGAATATCCAACGCCCCTATATCCGCTTTGAACCCCCTGAAACCCAATCGGGTCAGATTGCGTTTAAAGTGAAGAATATCTCTAAATCTTTTGATGATAAACAGGTGATTCACAACTTTAGCCTAGAAGTGATGCGCGGCGATAAAATTGCGATCATTGGACATAACGGAATGGGAAAAACAACCCTGCTCCGCCTTTTATCAGGCCATTTGCAACCCGATAGCGGCTCGATTACCATCGGACATAACATAAAATTTGGCTACTTCCCTCAAGAACACAAAGATATCATCGACAAAACACTCCCCATCAGCCTCTATGACTGGCTGAAAGATAAAAAGTCGAGTGCCTACGAACAAGATGTGCGCGGCGTCCTTGGAAAACTCCTATTTCCGGGCGATGATGTCTTTAAAAAAATCGGCAACCTCTCCGGAGGCGAAACGGCCCGAATGATCCTCGCGTCGCTCATGCTCGTCAATCAAAACACCCTTATCCTCGATGAACCCAATAACCACCTCGACCTTGAAGCCGTCTCTTCTCTTGGTTGGGGACTCGATGAATACAAGGGAACCGTCATTGTTGCCGCTCACGACCGCGACCTGATCGACACCTTTGCCAACCGCATTATCTCGATCGAACCGGATGGCATCCATGTCTTTAACGGCAACCTGGAAGAGTTTTTTGCTCAACGCAAAAAGTAGCCCATGCAACCCACACGCTTTACCTATGAGAAGTTCACCTCCCTTCCCCTGAAACGGCAACATAAAAATGCGGCTGAAATCCTCAAACTTGCCCTGACAACTCGGCAAGACCTACTCGATCACTACAACGAGATCGCCTCATGGCTCAAACTCGAGCCATGCTCTTCTTTTGAATACCTCTGTGACCGCTACCACGAGCACCTTGCCCTTGCCTGCACCCCCCTGAATGAACATCACTTTCTCCCCGAAATGAAACGCTTTGATCGCATCCACTCAGCGCCCCCTCTCAAAGCGAGCCTCTATCTCGATCACCTTCGCTCAGCCCACAACGTGGGAGCGATCCTTCGCACAGCCGAATCTTTTGGCATGTGTAGTATTGGCTTTTCTAAAAGGACTCCCTTTGCCGACCATCCTAAGGTTTTAGCAACCTCTAAAGGGACAGCCGCCCATCTCAACTGCCACCGCGACCTCAACGCGCTTCCCCGCCCATTCATCGCTCTAGAAACACACCAAAAGGCGACCTCTCTCTACGACTTCTCTTTCCCCACACATTTCACCCTCCTCCTCGGCAACGAAGAGTATGGCCTCTCAAACGAACTTCTCTCTCTAGCCGATGCCATTGTTGAAATCCCCCTCTTTGGGACTAAAAACTCTCTCAACGTTGCCTCAGCCTTTGCAATTGCCGCCGCTGAAATTTCTAGACAACTTCGCCCTTGCACGCATTCACCCTAGCCGCTATATACTGAAATAAACCCACAGGGAAGCGATGAACAAAGAGCTAGGCCATAAATTTAGAAATAAGTTGATTGAACTGCGCGATCATGCAGAAAAAGCAATCACGGAAGTGAGCAAAGAAAAAACTTTTAACGAAGGTCTCTGCTGCCATCTGGCTGAAATGATTGATGAGATCGACCATACAATCGATGAAATAAAAAAAACGCATCCGGATGAAGATTTAGCAGTCGACGCCGAACTGATTCAAAACCTGATTCATGAACCGATCCGCTCCCAGTCATCACCCCATGAAAAAATCTCTCTTTACTCCGCAGCCAAACGCCAATTAGAATCTAAAGATACCTCTCATATCAAAGAAGTGATCCTCGCCTGCGCGCTGGATGAAGCCCAAACGGAAGTGATGCTCCATAACATCGAGCAAATCTGCAACTCAGTCGATGACCAACTCTCTGAAGACCACGTTGTCAATGGCTAGTATCTAATTGCACACAATTAGAGGACAAAGCCTACCAAAACAAAAAAAAATTATCATGAAATATCCCTCTTAACCAAGATGCGCTAAAAATAGTTCGATCGCAGTATCTTTCCATTCTTTTTGAAACCAAGGGCGTAAGGCTTTAATTTGCTCCTCATCTATCTTTTTGACACTAGCATCAAATGCTTTGAAATCACATGCCCCTTTTATACCTGAAGCCTGAGTGCAACTGCGATCTGCAGCAAAGGCTGCACAACTCAATGCCATTTTTACCTCATCATCAGAGGGCTTATTAGGTAATTCAAAGCTAAAGTTATGTGCAGTTAACCAATCATTAAATGAGGCTGAGCTCATATTAAGTTGACCAATCACAGAAAGAGGAATGCCTTTGATCATCTCATGATCTTTAGAGTGCTCCCTCATCCATATCGAAAGTAATTTATTTCCAACTTGAGATTCAGTATCTTTTACAAAAAGTGCCGGCTCGGGATGGCGTTGGATATAGGCATTAGCAAGAGCATATGATTCCCCTTTGCAAGAAGGATAGATAGCAATAAACTCGTTAGTCCACTCCTCGAGTGCATCACTTTTTAATCCCTCTGGGCTTTTTAGTTCATTAAGAACCAAAGAAACCAAAGGAGCGCATTGAGCATCGATTCTTTCTAAAAGACCGATACATCGAAGATAATTACCATCCTCTGTACTATCAAATGATATATCGGCAACATTGCTGATACAGTCCCGTAAGCTATTGAGATTATCGAATAACTTTTTGTTCAGGACAAACACCCCGGCTTCCACCTTTTCAACTTGCTCCTTATATCCATCTAATAAGTGTGTAATTCCTTTTCCTATAGCTGAATTTATATTTTTTTCTGTTTCAGTATCTATTACATCTGCTTCTGTTTCATCTCCATAACGGGCTGAAGTAAGACACTCTTCCATTTCTGAACTTGTATCTGCTGGCATTCTCACCCCTCTATCTCTTTTTAAGAAGTCCTCTTTTACTCTTCCTATATGCTGAGAATATAATTCTTGAATTGGAGCAGGAAGAGTTTCAGTATCGATTCCGGCTAATTTATCAATATACGGGGATAATCGATCCAATACAAACGTCACTTGACTCGATTCATCATACTGACTGAGAGCCCATGCTAAGTCTTTGAAATCATCCTTGCTTAGGACTTCTCCTTTTGTGATAGTGTCATCTATCTCTTTTAAGATACCGGCTGCACTTCCTATCCTATTATAAAAGTTCAAACCCAAAAGACCGGCTGCAAAGACGCTTATAGCAGTAGCTCCTGCGTAAGCTTCGATTAGTGACATTATGGCAATTCCTGCTAAGGGCGCTCCGGGAATGAATGCAAGGGCGCTGATAAGCGCAATGGCTGCGACGCCAACGATAGCCACTTTAATCATAGTGCTGCGCTCAAAGGAGCCATAGAAAGGTTTCGCTTTCATTGAATCAATTGAAAATGAAGAAGCAGGACTTTCAGTTAATGAACTTATAGCCATTTTTACACCAATTTATTATTAAATATATAATTATTATAACAAATTTTTAATAAAAAATCACTTAAACCAATAAATAATATTACCAACAAAAGAAAAGTGCTTAACATGCTAATTATTAGCTACATAAGACTCTATTTAAGAAGAGGCCGCAGCCGCCTCGTCGTCCAACACTAACATCCCATCTATCCATTCTAAAAACATCCGAAATCCGGGAGATAGCGCCACACCCCCATTATCTGAGAGTAAGACTCCTCTTGCCATTCTTAACATAGATAGGAATTGTGAATAGTTTGGATCAGTCTCTGTAGCAATGATCAGATCATGATCCACCAACTCATTAAGGCTGTGTTTGATCCGGTGATACAATGCCCTTATCTCCTCGTCCAGAGCTTTTTCAGCTCTTTCATCTCGATAAATGTACTGTTTAAACGTCGTTCTTAAGTCCAATAGCTTTTTAACTTCCCGCTCAAATACCAGAAATTGCCCTCTGATGCCTTCCTTGATGAAATATTCAAACGCTTCTAATCGTTCAGGCCCCATATCCACTTCGGGATCCCGCATAGCCTCCACTGCATATCCCTCTTCGAATTGCGCAGCTTCAATGCTCTCCAAAGCCCCTTCTCCGGCGATTGCCTTGAACATTCTGATACGGGCCTGCATAGACTCACTCTCCAAATCCAATACTGAGATTGAAGTCCTCCCCCTGTGTCAGCGTAGTTGTCGCATCTAACTAGACCAAAGGAGTCTGAATATGATGAAGACAAAATATTCAAAAGCATTTAAAATAGAAGCTGTTAGGAAGGTAATGTCAAGAAGCTCTGACACCTCTATTAGTGC